>JBAXAD010000080.1:0-14900 GCA_037142715.1 Paludibacter sp.
AAACAGAGTAATTTTTAATATAAATAATTTGGAATAACCATAGAATTCGGGATTAGTCATTAGACAACATAAAAATGAAAGCACTTGTAAAACTTCGTCCCGAAAAGGGAATTTGGATGGAAGAAATTCCTATGCCGCACGTTGGAATTAATGATGTGTTGATTCAGATAAAAAAAACCGCAATTTGTGGTACCGATTTACATATTTATAAATGGGATGAATGGTCGGCACGTACCATTATAACGCCCATGACCATTGGCCACGAATATGTGGGCGTGGTGGTGGATAAAGGTCGTGGTGTGAAGAATATTCATATTGGCGACAGGGTTACTGGCGAAGGTCACATTGCTTGCGGGCATTGTCGGAATTGCCGACGTGGTAAGCTGCATGTGTGCGAGAATACCATCGGAGTGGGAGTGAACCGCAATGGTGCTTTTGCCGAGTTCCTATCCTTGCCCGCCGAAAACGTGGTGCATTTGGATGCTCGTATTTCTGACGAAATGGCGGCCATCATGGATCCCTTTTGCAACGCTACCCATACTGCATTGTCGTTTCCCCTGATTGCCGAGGATGTGCTGATCACTGGCGCTGGTCTCATTGGAATAATGGCAACTGCTATTTGTCGTTTTGCAGGTGCACGAAATATCGTTGTGAGTGATATTAGCGAATATAGATTGAATATTGCCAAACAAATGGGTGCTACGCTTACTATTAATCCGAGTAAAGGTGAAACCATAGAACAGGCAGTGAAGGACTTGAAAATGCACGGATTTGATATCGGCTTGGAAATGTCGGGATCTCCCATTGCCTTCGAAAGTATGATTGAAAATATGTATAATGGCTCCAAGATTGCATTGTTGGGAATTTTGCCCAATTCCACCACCGTAGATTGGGATAAAATTATATTCAAAGCATTGACTTTGAAAGGGATTTATGGACGCGAAATGTGGGAAACATGGTACCAAATGGAACAAATGCTCATCACGGGAATTGATTTGACACCTGTGATTACGCACCGATTTGAGATTGATGATTTTCAGCAAGGATTTGATGTAATGGAAAGTGCCCAGTGCGGTAAAGTGATTTTGAATTGGTGAAAACTCTCCATCAATATTAATTCATTACCAAACTCCAAGAATTAATCCTGCCAACGAGAGAAAAACAACGTAAAATCCCGCATCAATTAGAAATAAACGGAAGCTGTGCCCCACAAAAATATAGGTTACCCCAATACTTGTGGAAATCCATGCTGTGCTTATTACTAGCCCTTTCAACATTCCAGCCAAAGCATTGGAATCTCTGCCAATGAACATGGCTAATCCAATAACGGCTACGGTATGCAATAATGCCGAAAGCCCAAATACTACCAATGGGTTGCCATGATAATCGGAGTTGTATTTTGTTTTCGAGTCTTCAGACCAAGCTTTGCCAAACAGGAGTTTCGAATGCCAAAGCGCACCCAACACAAATGATAAAATAATCACTAAAATGACTGCAAGCCAGTTGATTTCAGAAAATAAAGTTGTAATGTTCATGTTTTGTATTTAACTGGATGAATAATGTCGAGTTGTAATCCTTAGTTTGTTAATTTGATTAGACTGGTTGTTCTTTTTAAAATATCTTCCTGTTGTTCAGTTCCTTTTGATATTTTGAAGCATTTATTTTGTGTTCTTCCCAGGTGGCGGCAAATTTATGTTCACCATTTAAAGTTTCCGAGGCGCACATGTAGATATAGTTGTGATGACTATAATTGAGTACTGCATCAATGCCGTTGGGAGTTGAAACCCTAATTGGACCAGGAGGTAACCCAATGTTTTTGTAGGTGTTATAGGGAGAATTGGTGCGTAAATGTCCGAATAGAATCCTCTTAATGCTAAAATCACCCAATGCGAATTTTACGGTTGGGTCAGCTTGCAATGGCATTTTCAATCTTAAACGGTTGATATAAAGTCCAGCCACCATTGGGCGGTCGGTTTTATTATTAGTTTCTTCCTCAACAATTGAAGCCAATGAACTTACTTCGCTTTGAGTAAGTGGTATTGCAGCTGCTTTTGTTTTTCTTTCATCTGTCCAGAAAGTGGAGTACTCCTTGTTCATCCGCGTGAAAAGTTCTTTGGCATTGATATTCCAAAAAACTTCATAGGTATTGGGTATGAAAAGCGAAATGGAAGTGTTAGGATTTAAATTATAAGTAGTCAGAAAAGCGGAGTCGTTTAATAAGTTCAAAATGCTTGTAGAATCAGCCATCAACTGCATTCCCAAACGGCTAGCCAATTGCGCTTTAGTGCGAATGTTGTTGAACGACAGCTTCACGGGAGTTTGTCGGCCACTACGTAAAATCCTAACCAATTGGAAGTTGTTCATGCCCGATTTCAATTCGTAGCGTCCCGACCGAATTTTTGCACCATATTGTAGTAATCCCGCTACTTGTTTAAATGCCAATGTATTGCCTACTTTTGCATCCTTTTCCAGTATGTTTAACACATCGCTGAACGTGCTACTATCAGGGATACACAAAAATGCCTTTTCCTGAGTTCGTGGGAATATATTTGGCATAAACAATATGTATGCAAAGTAAATGAAAATGCTAATTGCCAGATAAACAGTCCATTTGATATATCTATTCATTTTCTTGGCCTTCTTTGGTTGATTTTTTGTCTTTTTCATACTACTTTTAGGGGAATAATAATTTTAAATTGAAGCACAAAAATAATCAATAGTTTTGATAAAAATAAAAGTTGATACAAAAAGCAATTAATTTTAAACCATTTTTCAAGTCTAAAATACAGAAAGTCTATTCTTTAAATTTTTAATTTAGAAATATAAAATGTAAAAGAAAGAAATGGTTTGGCAAATTGAAAAGTCTTTTCTATCTTTGCACTCGCTAAAGCAAAAAAGTGAAGGGAAGTTTGGGTGAGTGGCTGAAACCACCAGTTTGCTAAACTGACGTACGGGCAACCGTACCACGAGTTCGAATCTCGTAGCTTCCGCCAATTGTAAAAAAGAGACCTTAACGGGTCTCTTTTTTTGTGCCCATAAGACAACGGTTGGCGTCTGAAATTTATCAATTTGTTTCCTCATAGTTTATCGTTGATAAAAAAAACAAGAGAAATGACAAAACAATGATTCATTTTGAAACTTTTCATCAATAATTGAGAAGTAATGGATTTGAAAACCAGCTCTTGATTGTTACTTAAAAATAATCCCACTTAATATTGATAAAAAATAAAGCGGCTAACTCTTTAGGTGAGTTAACCGCTTTTTGTAGGTCTAATATTGAAAAAAAGTTATTTTAAAACCAACACATTCTTCACTTCCCATGTTCCAGCTTTGGTAGAAGTGGAAAGATATTTGAATGCAAATCTAATTTTCTTACCAGAATAAGATGCCAAACTTATTGGACCTATATTGGAAAAAGTCCAACTTCCAGGATCTTTAAATGTAGGAGTCACTATTTGAGTCCAGGTTCCTGTAGCAGGTAATCCACTTACATAATCTTCAGATGCCCACAGGGTGCCATCAAGTACAGGATTTGTACAATATCGAATGGCATGGTCGAAAGATAATTTAGCTGTTGAAATAGCGGTTAAATCAATTTGTGGCGATATTAACCAGTCTTCATTTGCATTGTTTACAGATGATACATATCCAGTCATGGTTGCAGCACTGAAAGATATACTCCATGCTTGATCACCTAGCACACTTTGTTTTGTGAATGATCCAAATGTTGTTGCAAATGTTTCAGAAAGAATTGGTTCAACAGGTTTAACACCACCTGTAGATCCACTTGGCAATATGAAATAAGAGGTATTAGACATTTCGGGCAATAAAGTAGATGAAGTTCCTAAATTGCCATACACTGTAATTTGTTTGCCGAGTAGCATTTTCCTATCTTTAAGATTTAAACTATCACGAACGACTCCCAACGGCAATTGAACAACCATACATTTTGAAATATAAATATCAGTATAAGAGTCTGATATTATAATATTAGCCTTTTGTGTACAAGTGTCGGCCGAGAAAAAATTAGAAGTAGCATTTATTGGCCAATTATAACCTACAACATAGCCTTTTACATATTTAGGTACTCCTAAATTATTAATAGCTTCCGAAACTGTAAATGGAGCTGCTTCTCTTCCAGTATTTCCAGCTATATTAACTGCTTCACCACTTTCAACTAAGAAATTTTTCAATTCCCATGTACCAGCTTTTGTAGCTGTAGAAATATATTTAAATGCAATTTTAATTTTTTTACCAGCAAATGAAGTCAAACTAATTTGACCTGATGAAGGTAGTGGCGTTGGCCATGCATTTGGATCAACGAATGTACTTGTAACTAATTGTGTCCAGGTGGCACTTCTTGGTAAACTATCAACATTATTATAATTCTCAGAAACCCAAATTGTAGCTTCAGTTTCAGCATTACCAAAATAGCGTGCTACATGGTCGAATGATAAATGAGCAGTAGTTACATTACTCAAGTCAATTTCAGGAGAAATCAACCAATCTTCGTTTGCAAAGTTTGTTGGGCTGACGTATCCAGACATCAAAGCATAACCACTTGATGAATATGCCCAATTTTGATTTCCAGTTACACTTTTGGTGGTAAAATTACCCAAATCATCAGCAAAGGTTTCTGAAATTATCACTTTATCTCCTACAGGATTTATTGCAACCATTGATTCTTCGAGATTAGAACAGGCTGAAAATATCATCGTTATAAACAATAACGCGGATACTATTATTTTATCTATTTTCATAAAATTCATATTATTTGTTTTGAAGAGGAATTGATTAATTATTACCAACTTGGTAGCCTTCATAACCTTTTCCAAGGTCGTTGAGTGAACGCAAAGTGAGTTGGTGGTAAATTTTAGAAGAATTGATGGATACATCCTTATCATTATACCAACCGACTATGGCAGTAATATTTCCTTTATACATTGATGATGGTAGTTTTTTATTTGCAAAATTAGCAAATTCGCTTGTTGCAACAAATATAGAACCTGTTCCGTCTTGTATTTCACGAGATTGAGGATATCCAACACCATTGGTTGAGGGTGCAAAAATCAATTCGGCAGCTGAAATAGCGATTGGTTTTCCACTATATGCTCCGTTACCAGTAAAGAATGCATTTTTTATACATACTAGTTTATTGAAAATTGATGTTCCTGCAGCCTTAATTTGAGCAATAGTCATGGTATCAGTTTTTATAGCTGTTACGTCAGGCATTCCGTAAGCATGAATTGCTTTCATAGCAATAGGCAATGGAATACGTCCTGGTTCAATACGATAAATATTTTTATTATAAACGACTGTATCAAGTACATAAGTTGAATTGTTATGAATGGTATCAATTCTAGTAATAGTTTCTACTTTAATTTTGGTCATATTTGCATATTTAATTCCTATTTGAGGTGATTGAGCATATTTTCCAATGTATAAATTATTGCATCGAATTGAAACCTTTTGTCCCAATGGATAGATTCCTGACAAACTACCGGCATCGATAGAAATTTTGATAGCCTGACCATTTAAGCCTGTTTCTTGAACTACAATATATTTGTATATATTACCTGAAACGTCAGCCGAGGTAACAATACCATTTATTACCATATTTGTAGTATCAGTAGGTATAATATCTGCAGTAAAAAGGCCAGCTTTTTTGGATAAAGTATCGGTATATACATCAATATTGGTCATGAATCCTGCTTCTAATTGAGCAATAGTGGTAGTTGTTGCTAATGAGTCACCTTTTAATTGACTAAAGGGAATTGGATCTAATTCCGTTTTGGCACAACCTGTGAACAAAATCGCGAGTGCAAATAGTGCACCAATTATATTTTTATTTTTCATCTGTGAATTTTTTAATTCTTATTTAAAACTTATATCCAACGTTCAAGAAAATATTGTAACCCCAAGCATAATAATACTTTGAAGGGAATTTATTAAGGTTGTTTTGGTCTATTGCAACTCCCGAAGCATCCAATGGTAAACGAGCTTGTTGATATCCACCTGACACCATTTTGGTGTTATTAAGCAGATTGCTCATGCTCAAGTTGATATTCAATGAACGACGATTTGGTAAATAAATCAATTTTCCCAATGAAGCATCAAGCATAAAACCAGGTTTTAATTTTTCTTGAGTTCCCAATGCTGCAAGTGAAGCTGGAGTATTGTATTTTGCGATATTACCTTTTGTAAAGCGGCTTGGTGCAAAACCAAGATAATTATTATCAAAATAATTCAAAGTAACATCTGCAAACCACATTTTAGAATTGAAATAATTCAGTTTAATGTTAGCTGCCAATTGTGGACCATTTGCAAGTTTTAATCCATTGGTCATTACACTGTCCTTTTCATCAATAAAAGAACCATTCTCTGGGCTTTTATATCCAAGTGCATTATTAGTGTAATGATAATCGGCATAAGTACCAGCCATAGACACAGAGAAAGCTCCATTTAATTTTACTGATATACCAGCTTCAATACCTTGATTAATCTTATTCGAATTAGTCATTACATGATTTACGAAAGTTCTTTTTTCATCATCATAATATCCAAATAAATCAGAGCTTCCCAAAGTGTGGGTACGGAATCCAGAAATTCTACCGCGAACCATTGGAAATGAAAAAGCATAAGTCAAATCGTATGATAATATCTTTTCACTCTGTAAATCAGGAATTCGAGTGTCTTTAATACGTTGAGAAATATAAGAATTACTTGCCGAAGGAGCACGGGATTCAGCTATTGCATTAAAAGTGATACGGTTTCGACCATCTACTTTATAAGTTGCACCAGCTTTAAATGAAGGGTCAACAGTATACATTATTTTACCTTGTCCATAAGATAATTCGGCAGCTTTAGTTCCACCAGCTTTATAGGTTGTTTCCAATGCGCGACCATTGTCCATGTGCCCAAAACGACTGAACTGAGTATATGTTGCTTTGGCTGCATAATACAAATCGAACTGCGGCAATAACCATTCATTTTGAATAAAGGCACTTCCGTGAACAATATTAATATCGTAATTGTATCCAAATACATCTCCAACTTTAACCAGGGCATTTGGGTTATTTAAGTCATTCTGAACTACATTTGGATTTAATGGATGGTCTTGTTCTGCAAATTGATCTTTGTCAATCCATTGACTTCCACCCAATAAATCATCCATCGTTTTGTAATGCATCCCTTTGGCATATTTTCCTTCAATACCAGCAGTTAGTTTCAAATGTTTCGTCATTTGATTTACATAAGTGGAGTTTAAAGTGGTTTCCATTAGGTCATTGTGACGACGTTCAACTGCATATACTGCATTTCCATTTGGACTAACTTCATTTGAACGATACAAACTAGCCCAATTAACTTGAGATATATTTGTATCAGTTGACCAATCTTGAGTTATTTTATCTTTCATATCATCAGTGGTTTGATAACTCGGCAAATAACGGTAATAATCTGGACGTGGATCGGGAGCATTATAGAAATTCAAAGCCGAATTGCTGTACAAACTATAGTGGAAAGCCACACCGGTGCGCAGTCTTTGGTTTTTGTCAATCTTGAAATCATGATTCAGAATAACTGTTGGGTCAAAGCTTTTTACAATGCGTGAATTGCGAATTTTCCCATCCTGATAACCCCAATAAGGATTATAATAAATAGAACCAGCCAAATCATACACTTCTTGGGTAACTGCACCTGATGTTGAGCGTTGAGTTGGTGCGCCAAAAGTTATTAACGACAAGCTATGTTGTTTATTGAAAACCTTCTCGGCCGAAAGAAAATATCCTGCAGAGTTGTAAAAAGTTCCTTCCTGAATACCTTTAGCTGCATAACGAGCAACTACCGAAGCTGCAAATGCCCAACCGTTTTGCATTAAACCTGTGGCGTGTGTAAATTGAACTCTTTCGTTATATGACCGATTTGTATAAGCCAAACTCACTTTGTTGCCTGCCGCATAATTGCTTGCATTCGTATTTATATTGGTATTGCTACCCAAATTCCCATAACTAAATGAATTAGCTGCTGATCCAGTAGTAATATCTTTGTTACGCATGGCATCATTTAATCCGCCCATCATGGAATAATTAAAACTTCCACGTTCCAAACCATTAAAATGAACACCATTTATATAAGTCGATTCGTAATCATTATCGTAACCACGAACGCGAAAACGCATTGGACTAAATGAAAAACTGGCTTGTGAAGTATAAACATCACCTTTTGACGACAAGGCAGCCGATACATTTTGAGAAGCACGACCTTCGTCCTCACTCAGTTCGCTTTCGCTCAATTGAAGTACAATTTCTTGCTTCATTTCATCTTGCACGTCCGCCTTCAATTCAAAAACACCAAAATCGTTTATTTTATTGGCTTTTAGATTCAGCAACTTGATTTGGGTTAAATATCCATCGATTGAAATACTTAGTTCTTCGTCACCAGCTTTTAGATAACTAAGCGTAAATTCACCATTGGCATTTGTTTGTGTTGAAATGTTCTGTTGTAATAACGTTATTTTTACGCCCGAAATCGGGTTTTTTGTGCCTGCATCTTTCACTATTCCTTTGGCAATTGTTTGTGCCAATAGCGAAATTGATGTCAATAGCGATACCATAAGTATCAGCGATAGTTTTCTCATACAATTTAATTCTAAATTTTATATCTGTTTTGTTTGCGATAATTTCTTTTCTCCAAAAATTTGGGGTCAAAAAGGTGCGCAATTTACAACCTTTTTTTGATAATCACATAAATATTCAAAAATATATTTCAACAGATTCAATACTTTTATCTTTGTAATAGAATATAAAAATACTGTAGCTTTCTATATAATGCTAAATATCAGCATGTAGATAGCAAATAATGTTAAGTAATACCTAAAAAAACATTCGCACTTTTGATAGTTCCCAATTACAAATATGCTAAATTTCTAGCTAGCATTTTTTTCTTTCACTTTTTTTTCTCACTTTTGTTGCCCGTTTCAAAAGTCATTATTTTCAAATTCTAATATCATCATGAAAAACAAACATTCTATTTCAATATTAATGGCATTGGCTGTAATTTTCAGTATTGCCTGTTCTGCTAAAGAAAAAATCACAAACAAAACTCCAGAAAAAATAAAAGTTCAGGCAAGCTGTATTGCTTTTTATAATACCGAGAACTTCTATGATACTATTAATGACCCAAATGTGAATGATGAAGAATATTTACCAGATGGACCAATGAAATGGAACAATCAAAAATACACGGCCAAACTTCAACACATGTCGTATGCCATTTCACAAATAGGATTGGATGTTACGCCTGTAGGATTGTCTATGATTGGTCTTTCTGAAATTGAGAATCAAGGAGTACTGGAAGATTTAGTGAAACAACCTGATCTAGCAAAACGTGGTTACCAAATCGTTCATTATGAAGGCCCTGATCGTCGTGGTGTGGATGTTGCTTTACTTTATAATCCAAAATTATTTATTGTAACTAACAGTAAATCATATCGTCTACACACCGAAGATAGCACATTCAGAACTCGCGACCAATTGATGGTAAGTGGCTATTTACAAGGTGAAAAGGTACACGTTATCGTTAATCACTGGCCATCTCGTTATGGTGGCGAAGAGAGATCACGCAATAAACGTATTGAAGCAGCTGGTTTAACCCGCTCCATTTCAGATTCACTTATGCGTGTCGATCCCAAAGCCAAAATCATTATCATGGGCGATTTGAACGATGATCCATTTAATATTAGTTGTGCTAATATATTGGGAGCTAAAAAGGAAATCAATGATGTGAAAGAGGGTGGTTTATACAACACTTTGTGGAAAACCCTCGACATGGGGGTAGGATCATTGGCCTATAATGATCAGTGGAATATGTTCGACCAGATAATCATTTCTTCTGAATTGGCTCATGCCGATAGAAGCAAGCTTAAATTCTGGAAAGCCGAAGTATTCAACCGAAGCTTTTTGATTCAACAAGAAGGCAGGTATAAAGGCTCACCTTGGCGCACACATTCTGGTGGTGCTTGGACAAATGGTTACAGCGACCACTTTCCAACCTTGATTTATTTGGTGAAGGAAGTGAAGTAAGAAGCTGGTAGATTCTAGTAGGAAGATTGTAGTAAGAAGTTTGTAGTCGGTAGCTTGTAGTTGGTAGCTTTTAGTCGGTAGTAAGAAGTTATTTTACAGGTTCTTATTTCAATCATGAAAAATAAAAATAGCCCTTTGTTCTCAATTGAGCAAAAGGGCTATTTTTATATTTCTAAACGAATCAATTTTACTTTACATAAAATCGGGTGGTGCCACTCCAAGTTTTACCGCCTCCAAGTGTTTGCATACCCGTAATGTTAGCTGGCAAATTGATGTTGGGAGCATTGATAGCCCAGGTTTGAGGTTCGGGGCACACCCAATCTACTTCACCACCATTGTTCCACAAAGTCCAGTGTTTAAATTGATTATCCACTTCATAATATACACTTATATTCTTATTTGTGTCCGTAAGAATTGCTCCATGATATGATTTTCCGTCATCTTGGATTGCTTCGTCGGTCAATGCATACTCAAAACCTTTTCCTGTTGGTACAATTCCTTCATTGCGGAGCTGCAATTCCTCTTCCGACAAATCCAATAGATTTCCGGTAGGTAATCCACGCTCGTTTAGCTCCCAATGTTTGCCTACAGACAAGCGCAATTTGTAATCTGCTTTATTTCCATCGGCTGTAAATGGCACACGGATAGGAGTGTGATAACCAACTCCCAACGGCATTGATTCTTTCCCAAAATTAGTAAAAGAAACTATGTGAGTCAATTCATTATCAGTGAGAATAAACCTCATTTTACACACAAATTCATGCTGGAAGTTTTCATAAATTGCATTATTGATTCTGTTTGAATAAAAACTTGCTTCCACCTCTACTGCATCCGACGAAAAGCGTGTGCGTGTTACCGTAAATGCCTCCGACTTAATAATGCCATGATGATAATTGTTTTGAGCCGGAATGGTTATTGGAAACTCATATTTTTTCCCTTTCAATGAATAAGTTCCGTCTTCAATTCGGTTTGGTGGAAAGAGTAGGGGTAGACCGAATATTTGTGGTCTACTTTTAAACATTTCAATCTCATCTGCCGTTGGCGTGCGCAAAATATCAACTTGCTTACTTTTATTATAGAGTTTTACTAAATTAGCACCAATTGATGGAACCAGAATGGCCTCATATACATTGGTTTCCATTAATACTGCATCAAGTCCGTGCCACGAAATCTTTTCAATTTTCATTGTGTGTTTTTTTATATTGAATTATTCAATTTATATAATTCGAAATTCTTGTAAGTATTATCTAATTACCCCATTGACCAATTAGCAAAAATACAATTCGCCAAAAAACTCTGGACGGTGAAAATCAGGTTTTTCACTTTCGATAGGACTCCAGCTTACAAAATGTGGAGAATCCGTGCCATCTGCACATTTATAGAAATTCCCCAATAGCTTTTCTGGCAAATGATTAGGGTCAATTCCTAGAAGTGAAAAAGGAATTTTGACTGTAATTTCCCATTCAAACATGCCTTCCAGTTCTTTAAACGCCCGCCGTCCAATGGAGGGATATCGTTCTATTTTTTTTAAATCTGCCAACGAGTAATGTGCAACATCCTCGTGTCTGCCTTTTCGTTTCCCTGCTTGGCAAGTTCCGATGCAGTTAAACTCAAAATTCATGTATTCTTCACCGTCAGGGAGCTTGCAGAAAAATTCCACACAGCTATCTTCATGTACTGGATCCTGATCGTTGGAGTAAATGGCTCGAAGCATACTTCCATGAACATTGTATTTGATGAAAATACTGTCGGATGAATGCGCAATTGAAAAGTAGGTAATAGGTCGGTATGGGTATTCATGCACCCAGTTAAGCATTTCTACGGTATCACGTTGCCCGTTGTCATCCAATATGTCACCCGCCAATTCCAGGTTGATATTATTGAGTGATTCGACATAGGGAATACCAATTCTTTTCTTATTTTTCATAATTTGTAAAATTTCTGCAATATTAGCCATTAAATCTGATAAACTGAAACTATTTTCAAGATTTTTTCCAAATTAAAAGTGAAGAATAATTGATGCTCTTAAAATTCTATCATGAGCAATTTTAAGTACAAACAATGGTTCAAGTTTCATGATTGAAAAAAGGGCAAAACAGCCAAATTGGTTGATTTGCCCTTTTTATAAAGACTTATTTTAAAAAAGTATTAAGCTAAGGCCGTTTTTTCTGAAGTTGAAAAACCGTCTACTAATTCATCAAAAATTTCTTTTACAGAAGTGATTTTTGTTGCACGATAGGCATTACTTCCTGCAAAAGCGTACCCTTTGTCCATTTTGCCTTGGTACGCATTGTACAAAGTAACAATAATGCAATAAGGCACTTTTTTATAGTCGCAAGTGTGCAAACAATCAAACGGACATGATTTTGGAGCGGTAAGTCCTTGTCTTACTTTGTCCAAGAATTCACCTTTAAGGGCACGGCCAGGCATTCCTACTGGACTCTGAATGATTTCCACATCATCTTCGTTGGCATTTAAATAAGTTTCCTTGAACTTAATATCTGCATCACATTCGTGGGTAGTTACAAAACGACTTGCAATTTGAACACCTTTGGCACCCAACTGCATAATGTTGTACATGTCTTCTCCGGTATAAATTCCACCAGCGGCTACAACAGGAATTTCCTGATTGTATTTTTCTTCAAACACTGCCACTTCTTTAACCACTTCTGGAACCAATTTTTCTAGCGAATAATTAGGGTCTTCAAGTTGATTGGTTTTAAAACCTAAGTGACCACCAGCCTTTGGACCTTCAACTACAACTAAATCTGGCAAATAATCGTAAAGAGTTTTCCATTTTTCGCAAATAATTCTTGCAGCTCTTGCCGACGAAACGATAGGCACCAATTTGGTAGTACAATCTGGTGTACGATATTTTGGTAAATCCATTGGTAGTCCAGCACCAGCAAAAATCACATCAACCTTTTCGGCTATAGCAGTCTTAACCATGTCGCTGAAATTAGTCAAAGCCATCATGATATTCACACCAATAATTCCCGATGTTTTTTCTTTGGCTTTTCTAATCTCTTCTCTTAATCCAATTATGCAAGCTTCCATATAGTCTGCAGACGTATGGCGATATATTAGTCCTAGACCCGCACAAGAAATAACGCCTACACCTCCCTCATTTGCAACAGCTGACGCTAATCCAGACAATGAAATTCCAACGCCCATTCCACCTTGAATTATTGGCAGGCGAGCTGTTAAATCCCCGATTTTCAAATTGTTCATATTACACATTTTAGCAATTAATGTGCAAATGTAAGCATTTTTGGTCTAAAAAATGCAGAGAAAAGGCTCGGAATTCATATTTAACGAAAATCTAGGTGTATTTTATGTGTTTTTGTATCTTAATAAAATAAATACTCATTTTATTTGATGTTTTAGATGTTTTGTGTCAAATCATTGAGAATCATTGATAAATAATAACTTACCAGTACGTGGATGATTTTTAAGTATTTTGATATCCAATTTTAATTCTGAATAAAGTATCTTTGACACTGATTTAAATGCTTAAATTAGCATTTTTACCTAAAAAGTAATAATAAACACAGCATCATATAAAATGAATTTTATAGCTATTGATTTCGAAACAGCTCATGCCAATTATCCCTGTGAAATTGGATTAACCAAGGTCGAAAATGGACAAATTTTAGACTCCAAATCGTGGTTGATAAAACCGGCCTGTTTTCCATTTATGAATCCATGGAACGAAAGAGTACATGGTATTTCGGCAGCCAATGTGGCAAAGTCTCCCACGTTTGAGGAGCATTGGACGGAATTGAAATTGTGGCTGGATGATAGCATAATGGTGGCTCATAATGCAGCTTTCGATATGCGGGTATTGCGCGCCGCTTTGGCCCATTATGATTTGGCAATTCCCACGGCGGAGTATTTTTGCAGTGTAAGTGTTTCCCGAAAAACTTGGAAGCATTTGCCAAGTCATTCATTGGGAGTGGTTTGCGATTATCATGACATTCGTTTTAATCACCACCGTGCTGGGGATGATGCAAAAGCTTGCGCAATTATTGCCCTAAAAGCATTTGAAACGGTAAAAGCTGAAAGCGTGGAGGATGGGTTGAAAAAACTTGGAGTGGCGCTAAAAAAGTTGTAGGTTGAAATGTTATTTGGCTTCAACGTTATTTATTGAAGTAATAAAATTTGGATGAAAAAACCTCCCTGAGCTTCACAGCAAAGAGAGGTTGTCAAGTTGTAAATTATTTTATTACAACGGAATAAACTGCTTGCTTCACACAACAAGCAATTTTTTATTATAATCCTTTAATATCGTAACTTGGCTCTTCTACGGTTTCTGAAACTAATTCTGTGTAAATCACCTTTCCGGTCTCATCAACAGCAACTACTGAGCGTGCCATCAATCCTTTTAGTGGACCATCAGTAAATAATACGCCATAATCGGTTGCAAAGGAGTTGTAGCGGAAATCAGATGCTGTAGTTACATTTTCGATACCTTCGGCACCACAAAAACGACCTTGAGCAAATGGTAAATCTTTTGAAATGCAAAGAACAACTACATTTTCTTTTCCAGCAGCCCATTTGTTGAAATTACGTACTGAAGCAGCACAAGTACCTGTATCGATGCTTGGGAAAATATTTAGAACTACACGTTTTCCAATGTAATCGCTTAAATGAATTTCTTGTAAACCACCACCTACCAACGTGAAATCGGGTGCTTGGGTTCCTACAGCTGGTAATTGTCCGTTAGTTTGAACGTCTGTTCCTTTAAATTTTACTGTTGCCATAATCAATCGAATTTATAATTTAGTTTAAATATTAATTTGTTAATGCAGATATAAC
>JBAXAD010000081.1:0-14823 GCA_037142715.1 Paludibacter sp.
GGTTTTGTTGCTTGAGAATAAATTGATAAATAACAACTGATTAGCAACACTATCAAAATGTGTTTCATGGTAGAGAGTTTGTAGTAGAGACGGGGCGTGCCCCGTCTCAGAATCTGAATTGTATGTTTTAATTGTCAATCGTCACATGACTTTCCTCTACTCAATATCACCACTTTTCCGACCTTTTTTCTCAGGAGTTGTGCTGATAGGTTTTTGGAAATTTGCTAACTTAGCATACCCAACATATTGAGTATGTTCACGAACCATAGCCTCTTTGAAAAGTTTTTTCATCATGGCTTCTTCATTTTTGTATGCTTTATCGCCAATTACGCTTTTAGTTTCCAATGGGTCTTTGCTGTAATCATACATTTCGCTAGCCAATATTTTGGCTTCGCAATAAGGTTTTTCAGCTGAATAATAGTCGCCAATCCATTCGGTATATCGCATGGTTTTGGTGCGAATGGTATAACCCATGGCATCTTTGCGTGGATACTGACTGAAAGCATATTCTCTCAGTTCAACGGTTGGGTTTTTCATGGCAGGAACCAAACTTATTCCATCCAAATATTTTGGAGTTGGAATGCCAGTTAAATCACACAAAGTGGGGAAAATATCCACAAACTCACATTGTGTGGTCGGTTTCATGTTTTGCGCCATTCCTTTAACGCGCATCAAAAAACATGCATGTGTAGCTTGTTCAAAATCAGTGTGTTTGTTCCACAATCCGTGATCGCCCAAATGCCATCCGTGATCGCCCCAAAGCACAACTATCGTATTTTCGGCCAATCCTAAGCGGTCTAATTCGTTCAGCACTTTCACCAATTGTGCATCCATGTACGAAGTGGCGGCATAATAGCCATGAATCAATTCTTTCTGTTTATCAACCGACAAATGGTCGAGTTCTTTCTCGGAATAGCTGTCGAATTGAGGTATGTCGGTGTAAGATTTTAATTCGCCCGAAACATGATACGCCATATCGGGACTTCCAGCTGCTTTATGTTGGAATGGAGCTATTTTGAATTGATCACGTTTGTATAAATCCCAGTATTTCTTAGGTGCCACAAATGGTAAATGTGGTTTGTGAAAACCAACTGCCAAGAAAAATGGTTTTCCTTTTTGCTTTAATTGTTGCATCAGTTTGATACCTTCTTCAGCGCAAACACCGTCCTGATAAGTATTGTCGGGCACATCAGCACATTCAATAGCCGGCCCTTTCTTGCCTTTTTCGGGAGTAAAGTTTACATAAGTTGGAGCTTTGTCATTCACATAAGGCAATGACCACGAAGGTGCATCATGTCCAGGCCCTACACTTCCCATGTGGTAAATCTTTCCAACGGCGGCGGTCTCATAACCGTTTTTCAAAAAATACTCCGGCATACTCACTGCATTTGGATTCACCTGACGGAAATTCGTCACCAAATCCCAAACTTTAGTTTTGTCGGGACGCATTCCTGTCAGACAGCTTGCCCGCGTAGCACCGCTAATGGCCTGCTGCACATAGCAATTCTGAAAAGCCATACCTTCGTTGGCCAACCGATCCATACCTGGTGTAATCGCGTCTTTGTCGCCATAAGCAGTTATCAACGGTTTTAAATCGTCAACCGCAATAAACAAGATATTGGGTTTAACCAGCTTTGCTTCATTTTTTTGAGCCATAGCAGTCATTGATGCCAAACCTAATAAAGCAAGATTCAAGCTGCTGTTTTGAATGAGTTTTTTCATAAAATATTGATTAATCTTTAATCACAAAAGTGTGGATAAAAGAAGTTAGTATTGTGTTGTTTTTTATTATTTGATTTAAAATTTCCTTTTCAGGTTTTGGGTTTATTTCAGCATCCATTTTGGTCCCACTTCCTTCGCACTCAAAGGATGATTTGCGGTTTTAGAATTCCCAAATTCATCAGCTCCAATATCCTTTTTCTCATCTCTTAATTGACCATCCATATCGGTTTTTACATCTGAATTCACACCAGCGTTAATCAAAGGACTGTTTTTATCAAGTCGGAATAATCCATCTTTCCCATAAGTGAGCTTTGGAAGCTGCATTTTAATTCCTTCTGGCATTGGCGAAACGCTCACTTTGCTGCCCCAAACGATATTTCCTTCAAACTTATTTGGCTTAAATTGAAACACATCCAATGGTGGATTTTTATCAATAACTGCCATGTTAATCGAATTTCCTTTGCAATTGTAGACGAGATTGTTGACGAAACGATTGTTTTCTGGAAACAGAACCATTTGCAAATCAGGCCAGTGATTTTGGTAGGCAAAACCAATATCAATTCCGTGTCCACCACAATTAATGATTGTGTTGTGAGCAAAATAACCGTTTTGTACCTGCAAATATTTGGGCAGTGCTTTCTTTTTTGGAGCAAAGCTGCTGGTCAAGCTTTTAGCATAATATTCTCCCGTTATCAATCGAAGTCCATCTTCGGTAACATCGGCAATATAATTGTTGATGACCCGATGATTCGCTCCGGCAACACGAATTCCAGTAGTTCCTTTTTCGCCTTGACCCAACACAAAATTACCTTCAAAGGTATTATTTTTTCCTCGTCTTCCCACCAAACCACCTCTTGAAGCAATTACCGTATTGAAACGTACGATGTTGCAATTTGATTTTAACGATATGATTTCAGTTCCTTCACCGTGGGCGTGTTCAAAAAGATTGTATTCTATGGTAAAATAGGCGCCGTCATCACCAGTTTGATCGGCATGTCCGTAACCGAAAATTCTGAATATCTCACGACCATTTGCTTTTTCCACATAAGGAATATCCTTGATATAGCAATGATCTACATGGTTGTAACGCGCATTTTCTTCGTTGTTCTGCAACACAGGATTCATGTTATTCTTGCCTTTCAATAAGCAATGATCCATGTGATTATAGCTTCCTTTGAAGTACACCCAAAAATAATTGGTTTCAAATTTATCCGGGTTGTAATCCACAATAGACGAATTTGTAAGTTGGCAACTGTCTGAATTGAAAATAATTACAGAACCTCCGTCCAATTTCCCGCCTTTAAAAAACAATCCATCAACGATAAGATTTGGCTTTGAAAATGTTAGTGTCGAATTCCCATTTAATATCACTTTTCCTGCAGTTTGAGCCCGCAAAGTAATCGGTGATTTAGCATTTGCTTTTGAATCGAAGTCAATAGCTGCATTTTTCCATTCGCCATCTTTCATAATTATTACATCACCAGGTTTGGCTTTTGCGATGGAAGCACTTAGTTCTGCAGTATTTGTAACCAATAATTCATTGGCATTTGATGCTGATAATGAATTGAATGTGATAACCAAAAGGAAACTAAAAGCTAGCAACTTTTTAAGTTTGTATTGAATGATATGAGTTTTTTTCATTTTTTGAGTTTGAAAATTAGACTAACTTCTTGTGTAGACTTTTATAAACTTCAAAGGTTTAATTTGGTAAACCAATTTGTTTGCTTATTTTTTTGTCTGAATCAATTTTTTATTTCTTCTTGAGCTTTATCTGTTGCTCTTCAAAGTATTTCAGCATCTTTTTATTCAAATCAAATGTGGTTTTGGCATAGTTTTTATCGTCAACCACATTTACAGTTTCGTTTGGATCTTTCTGATAATCATATAATTCTGTTCCAATAACCAGACTTTTATCGAATGCAATGTTTGAGCGAAAATTATTTTTCAGCCAAATAGTATATCGATAGCGGTCGGTACGAATTGAATATCCCATGCATTTAGCATCCGCAAAACCCAAGCGTTCGGTTTCTTTACCAGCACCACTTCTTGGATACTGACTAACAGAGAATTCCTTCACTTTGGCCTTTGGATTTACCATTACTGGTACCAGACTTTTTCCATCCAAATGGGTTGGAACAGGCACGCTTGACAATTCGCAAAGTGTAGGGAAAATATCCACGAATTCAGAAGGTGATTTGGTGTTGGAAGGTTTAAATCCTGGTGCTGAAATGATAAGCGGCGCATGTGTAGCTTGCTCAAAATCACTGTGTTTGCACCATAAATTGTGGTCGCCCAAGTGCCAGCCATGATCGCCCCAAAGCACAACAATCGTATTTTTAGACAATCCCAATGAATCAAGCGCATGCATAAGAATTCCAATCTGTGCATCGGTGTACGAAACTGCCGCATAATAGCCATGAATTAATTCTTTTTGCTTGTCGACGGGCAAAGTGATTCCAAAATCCTTCTGGTCAGTAAATTCAGTCAATGGAGGAATATCGGTGTAGGCACGTATCTCACCAGCAGTGTGATAAGCGATGTCTGGCCCGTTTTTCGACTTTTCCTGAAACGCTGCTATTGGCATTTGGTCACGTTTGTACAAATCCCAGTATTTTTTTGGAGACACAAACGGCAAGTGTGGTTTCACAAAGCCAACCGCAAAGAAGAAAGGTTTGTTTTCTGATTTTAAATTCGCTAATATCTCTTTGGCTCTCAACACATTTGCACCATCATTATAAGCATTGTCCGGCACATCCGCACATTCAACAGATGGTTTTACAAGTTTAGAAACATAATCTTCAATTTCATCCTCCGCAATGCCTTTTTCCTTTGCTTCTTTGGCATATTTTAGTGCCAATGCTTTGGTTTCAGGCAACTGATAAGAGCCAAAAATAGGCATACCTGTCTGTGCGGAATAATACTTTTCCAGTGTTTTAAAATAATTATAAAATGGAACGCTCCATGAAGGTGCATCCATTTTTTTATCGACACAACGTTGGTCATATATTTTCCCAATGCCCTGTGTACTATAGCCTTGTGTAATTAAATACTGCGGTAAACTTACAATGTCAGGATTTTTGTCACGCATTTTGGTTTTCAAATCCCATATCTGCGTAAAATCTGGTCGCATACCCGTCATGAGGCTCGCACGTGTTGGACCAGAAACGGCTTGCTGACAGTAGTTTTGAAGAAATACCGTTCCATTTTTAGCAATTCGGTCGATGTTTGGCGTTTTGATAATTGTATCGCCATAGCAGCCCAAAATTGGTTTTAAGTCGTCGATGGCAATAAATAATATGTTTGGTTTTTCTACTTTGCTTTCACTTTTTTGAGCAAAAACAGTTGCGGTTGTTAAGCACAAAGCCGTGAAATTCAGTATTCTATTCTGAGAAAAATTTTTAGTTTTCATATCTTACATTTTTACATTCCTACATTTTTCCATTTCATTCCTTTCACCTTCATATACCTGCCTAGTGCTTCCAAATAATAATAATCGGCATAACTGAGTGGTGCATTTACTTCTGATTTTTTTGGCCAATTACCAGTCGAATGTTTTAGAATAAATAAACCATTCTCCCCTTTTTTTGATAGGTATTCTTCTGATGATAAGTTTTTTAATATGGTTTCTGCAGTTTCTAAATAATTATTTTTTTCCTTCACAAAGGTACTCAATTCAATCAATGCCGATGCGTAAACTGCTGCTGCCGATGCATCACGTGGCGCATTTGGAATATTCGGAGCGTTAAAATCCCAATATGGAACTTTATCTACCGGTAAATTCGGATTATTAAGAATAAATGCCGCCACTTTTTGAGCCTGCTCAAGGTATTTTGCCTCTTTTGTTTCTCTGTACATCATTGTGTATCCGTACAATGCCCAACCTTGACCGCGCGCCCATGAAGAGCTATTGCTAAAGCCCTGATGCGTTTCTTTGCAGATTACCTTACCCGAAATACTGTCGTAATTTACCACATGATAGCAACTATTATCTGGTCGGAATTGGTTGACCATTGTTTTGTCGGCATGTGATTTACATGCGATTTTCAAACTAGAGTCACCAGTAATTATGCCCACATTACATAAAAATTCTAGGTTTAGCATATTGTCGATAATCACCGGAAACTGCCATCCGTTGCGATTGTCCCATGATTTTATTAATCCAAATTCAGGATGATATCTTGTCATTAAAGACTTTGAACCAGTTACTAAAACCGATTTATATTGTTCGTTATTGGTCAGTCTATAGCCATTTCCATAGCTGGAATTGAGAATAAAACCCAAATCGTGCGTGTCTTTTCTGTATTGCGCTTTTTCGATAAATCCAGTAAAACGTTCAGCTTCAGTTTTAAAAGTGTCATTCTTGGTAATTTCGTACATGTACCACAATGAGCCTGGGAAAAAGCCACATGTCCAATCATTTGTACCCACCAATGAGATGGCTCCATTTTCGTAAGTTCGAGGGCTAAGTTTAGACTTTTTGCATTTATCAGCTGCTGCCAACAATTGCTCGCTCGACCTATCCAGTGCCGTTTTTATCCATTGAGGAGTTGCGGTTTCTCTGTCTTTCGCTTGCGTTGCAATCGGTATCACCGCAATAAAAAGAATTATATGTTTGAATTTGAGTTTCATAATACCGTATTTATATTTTTCAAAATGCTTATTATCAATCATTTTATTGATTTGAATTGGTCAAAGTACCAATACTAACTTCATTCCCCTTTAGGAGTTAGGGGTCGTTTTTCTAATCCCAACCATAAAATCGGGTTTTTCAACGGCATATTTCTTTTACTTTCATCGTTTGGAAAGTCGGCACTACATTTTTTCCAAATAGCAACCCATGCTGGTTTATTTTCAATCATTGCTGCAAAAAACATAAATGGTCGCCGGCCGGGCTGTTCATCCCAATGCGAAATGTCTTTTTTGAATGGCCATTTACCTTTGCCAACTACGTAAGGTTCAATGTAATCAACCCCTTTTTGCATTCCTCTTCCGTCGGGTAATTGATAATTCCAACCGTTGAAATCTTTATCGGTCAGCAGCCATGCCAAGGTTGCAAATCCGTCCAAGCAAAAAAGCGAGTAGGAGTAAGGCTTGGTGATTTCAATTTCCAACGGTAGACTGCCGTCTTTGGCCATTTGAGTGGGCAATAAAATCTCCACATAATGTTTTCTGCATTTTTCCAAAATGCTTTTATCACCTACAAGTCTTGCATAAGCTGCCACTTGAGCTTGCCACCAAGTTCCATGATTATTTTTGGCATTCATCTCTTCAATTCCGTAAGGATGCGTATTCAACCATGTCATAAATGTCTTGAACCATAGATGAATAACTTCACTGTCGGCTTTTGACAAATACGAAGAATTCTCCAAAACCTGAATCGATTTTGTTACTTCAATAAATGGAATGCCATCAATTATGCCAATGCCACGACCAGTATTTACACCTTTAATAGCCTGAGCATAAAGGAAATTCGGGTTCATGAGCGTTTCGGAATTTACAAACCAAGCTTTCAAATGTGCCACTGCCGCCACTGCATATTTCTTTTTTCCAGTAAGTAAATAAGCTGAAGTTTCTGTACCCACAACCCACGAAAACTGGCTGATGGCCTGCCGATGTGTGTCGAAATTGGCTGGATTATTAAGTCCGTCTTTGCGAATGTAAGGGCCATTTGGGTCTGCCGGATTTGGCCACCAATATGTTGCCTCGGAATAATAATCGTGAATGCCACCAGCACTTCTAGTGCACGAAACTGATGTAACTGTAACAGGTTTCTCCAGCAAAAAACTATCGGCCAACCTAATTACTCTTGCTTTTTCGGTTTGGATAATTTCATTTTTTATGGTTGAAATTTCAGTCTGTTTTTCTGAATTTGCATTATACGGAAAGCATGCAATTAGCAAGATTGAAATAAGTATTTTTATTGTGTTATTCATAGTAATAGATTTATTTATAGTCAATTAAGTTCAAAATATGATTTCAAATTTATATGTAAAGATTGCATTCAGAAGAAAATCTGAATTGAACGTGACTTAATTAATAATGAAAAGAATTGCTAACTTTGTTGCTGTTAAATTACTGGTTAGTCGGGTAATCCAATGTCTTTTCCATCGGATGCTTTCGCTTTTAGAAGAGATTTTTTTGAAAGTTTATAACTGTTTTTTTCAAAACCAGGATTTACATTTAATGTGTTTAACGATTTCGCTCCATTTTCCAATTTTGGGTCTGAACAATCATTGATACAACAATTAGAAATAGAGTTTTTAGCACCATAAAGTTTAAAGGTAGTTTTAGCCAATGAATGGTTGAAAATCGAGTTGTTGATAGACACATTTACTATTCCAGTCAGCTTGAAAATGTTTTGCTTTTCATCCTGTGCAATATTATCGAAAACGCAATGGTTCACTTTAAATGCTCCACCCAAAGTCGATTCGTCATTTCCACCTCGGTAGTAATCAATGATATACTGGCTGAAATTATTGAAAACCGTATTTTCGAATAGAATATCTTCCGCACTATATTTGCCTATGTCTTCTTTTTCTTCGCCAAGACAAAACCCTCTATATGAATTTCTTAAAATTGAATTTGTTACTTTGATTGAATCTGCCAACGAACCTTTGTAGGCCTTGAAAATGGCTCCAGTTTCAACCTTGAAATCATAGATTTCGCAGTTATTGATGAGAAGTGAATAACCCTGTGCCACTTCTTTTGCTGCGGTAATGGCATATTTTGCAGGAAATTCAGCTTTGCTGTCACCGTTAATTGCCACGCCATCAATGTGTAAACTTGCATTTCCGGTTATTTCAAAAATAGTTCCATTGGCTCTGTCGGATTTTATTTTTATTGTCGGCTTTATGCTGCCTTCAGCTCCACGAATGCTAATGCTTTTTGCGATTGTAAGTTTCTTACTTACAATATGATTACCAGCTAACAACTCAATAATATCACCGTCATTGGCTTTTTTGATAGCATTGTAAAGTAAATCGGTTCCAGCTTTAACTCGAATAATTTTAGCTTCCGCAATTTTCTTTTTTACGGTTGTTGAAGTTGATTTGTACCATTCAGGACCACAATTCATTGAAGTTGCCATCTCAATTGCAGGTTTTTCTCCTTTATTTTGAAAGGCGCCAATAACTGATTCACTGCGAATTTGACCAAGAATGTCATATTTTACAAAAGGCAATTTCTTTGCTTTTAATGAGGAAAATGGAACTTCGAAATCTACAACTTTCCCAATTAAAACTTCTCCTGCCACAGTTCCACTGTCTTTCAATGCACCTTTGTCGCTAATCATCAAATTGTTATTCAGCTTAATACCATCCGTTTTGTCAAAGCTTTTTATCAAATCTGTAGATTTGGGGCAATAAACCAAATTGTTAAGAATTAATACATCTTCGGGTCGCATAATTCTATTTCGCTCCTCAACGCCTACGCAAAAAGCCCATGGAGTGGCACAATCGTAATAAGTATTGTTGGCAATAATTACGTTTTTCACTGGAGCATAACCACTTGCAGGTGAATTGGGTATACCATTCATAATGGTTAATGCCGACCGAAATCCGTCGCCGCGCAGTTTATAGAAAAAGTTGTTGAAGATTTTGTGTCCTTCGTTAATAACCCGAACTCCGCCCGTAAATTCTTTTCCATTGCCAATAAACCAGTTTCCAGAAACCAAGGCATTATTACCATGACGCAGCACGATACTTCCTTCGCATTCCCAAAAAGTATTGTTTATCAAACTGTTATCCCCCGATTTGTTAGAAATAATTTCCACTTCACCGTTGCAGTGCTCAAAATAGTTTCCTTCAACAATCGTTTTGGAAGTCATGGTACAAACCGTGCTCGTACCAATGCGTATGGACTCACCACCATTTGAGCCCAACCGAGGTCGAGGCCCAAAGTAGTTGCGATAAATATGATGCCCATTATTGATTGAATTTGAGTCGTTTGGCCAAACTACCAAAGTAGTTCCAATGTTTGATTTTCCACCGAAATAGCAATTCTCAATGTTGTTCTTTTTCCCCCACAATCCAATCCAATGGTCTGCTGAATCCTTAATTGGTTGATTGAATTTATCGATGACACAATTGGTCAGTACGCTATTATAGGCATAATCTTTTGCACTGGTTTTAAATTCTATCACGGTTTTCTTTGGACTAGAGCCATTTACAAAAACCAATCCCGAAACATAAAGCCAATTTCCAGATAGTGTAAGACAAGATTTTCCTTCCAATCTTACTTTTCCTGGAGTTTCAGCCATCAAGCAAATATACTTTCCACTTTCGCCTAAACCTTTGAATACTAGTTGTGCATCCTTCCAAACTCCATTGGACAAAATAATCGTATCGCCAGCAACAACTGCTTTTACACATTCCTTGTATTGCTCAATATTTTGCACTTTTGTACTTTTTGCAAATATCGACATTGAGATAAGTGTAAATAAAATTATTGATAATGGTTTGAATTTCATGATTTTGATTAGTATTATTCTATGAACGATTTAATAAAAAGCATTCTTGTAATTGTAACTTTAAGGAATTATCGCCGCCACAAAAACCGTTTTGGCATTTTCCAATGTTGTAATTGCAGCTGCCATTTGTGCAACCGTTGATGTACGGGTGTCACGGGTGCTTTTAGCTGTGGTGATGGCAGTTGTAAAAGTGGTTTTCACCGTTTGCGATACTTTTCCGCTTGTAGTTCCTACCAATGTTGCCGCATTTAAAGTTTCAGCTTGTGCAATTGCATAATTCAAGGGAATGGAAGCTTCAAATAATTTTCTAGCTTCAGCAAGTGCATAGTTTGCCGCTTTCACAGCTCCGTCGGTTGAGGTTGCCAACTCACGAACTGTTTTTGCTGTAGTAATTGCAGACGTAAAAGTTGTTTTCACGGCTTGTGAAACCTGACCAGTTATAGTGCCCACAATGGTAGCTGTGTTCAATGTTTCAGCACTTACAATCGTTTCGTTCAATGTCGTTTTATCAGCCACATTTGGAATAAATGCTTTTTTTGGAACAATCAATGTGGTCATTGCAGCCGAAACGATATTGAAAGTTACGCTTGGTTTATTGATAATTGAGTCGGCATCGTGCAAGACCTTGGTATAATTTGTTTTTGCAATTGGGTTGTATGCTCCAATATTATAACCCCCTAAACTGTTGTCTACAATCAACTTTTCAGCAGCAATATATGAATTGGATTTGGTTATATATTCCTCTATCGTAGCTGGAATTATGGCCGCAATAAATACTTTTTTTGCCAAATTAAGATTTACATTTGCATCTGTAACTTGACGGTCGAGTGCAGTTGTTTTTTCGCGAACTACCTTTGCAGCAGCAACGGCGGCAGTGAATGTCGTTTTCACGTCCGTCAACACTGTGCCAAGTCCACCTCCAGCCAGCGTTTTAGCGTTTAAAGCGTCGGCAGCCACTATAGAATCATTCAGTGAACGACGGTCCGAAATAAAACATCCCAACCAAAAAGTCTTACCAGCCAGTGACATAGCTTGGTTAGCTGCCACAAGCTCTTCTATTGTAACATCAGGTTTGTTTATTATCGCCGAATCGGTTTTTAATGCCGCAAGGTATGCTCCCAAAGT
Organism: Paludibacter sp.; assembly: GCA_037142715.1. GTDB lineage: Bacteria > Bacteroidota > Bacteroidia > Bacteroidales > Paludibacteraceae > Paludibacter. The sequence continues at coordinate 11,315 of JBAXAD010000081.1, forward strand.
ACCCGGAAATGGCGTTGTAGCATTTGGAATCGGACTGTAACAACCCTTGTTATAGCTTGGTTTGCAGCTGTCCACACTTGCTCTCTCGGATGCAACAAACTCAGTCATTTGAGTTTTGTATTCCGCCAAGGTTTTTGGAACAATCACCGTTACTTCGTCTACAGTATTACATGCGCTTAATCCAATAATCACTCCCAAAAGAATGAATTGCGTCAAGGAGTAAGCTGTTTTTTTTATGTGTTTCATATTGCTTGTCATTGAATATTAATAACCAGGGTTTTGTGAAATAATGCTGTCATTGTTGGTGTCAATTTCTGTTTGCGGAATTGGCAATAACAAATGTTCGTTGGTGAAAAAACGGACATCCGGAGGTAATATCGGTTTATATTTTGAGTAAATTGTTGCCCAATCCAGACTCGGAGTAAAAGTATGACCTTTAAGAACGGTAATGGCTTTGTCAGGGTCGTTATAGGCTGAATTCATACGCAAAATATCGTACCAACGTTGATCCTCAAATGCCAGTTCCAATCGTCGTTCATTGTATACTGCATTCAAAGCCAATGTTTTAGAAGCATAAGCCACTGTCACTGCGGTTAAACCTGCCCGAACCCTAATTTTATTTACTTCAGCACGCGCATCATCGGGAGTTGTTCCTTGTGCCAATATCTCAGCATATAACAATTCAACGTCTGCATAACGAATCACGATCCAGTCATTTTCCGATTGAAGTGCTTGCGACATTGAAGCATCAATATATTTTGAAACATAAGGCAAGTATTTTGACCCTTTGATCCAACGTCTGAAACAAGCATCACTGCGGGTTTCTTTCGGACCATTGGCATCAAACAAGCTCATAATTTCAAGTGTTGGATTATTATTTCCGCCGGGAGTTCCAATTTTCAAGAATATATTTTGAGAGCCGTCAGGGGCAAATGTTCCCCAAAATGGTGACCCAATACCCAGCGCACCACCCGAATAACGAATTGCAAAGATGATTTCCTTGTTCATTTCGTTGCCGGTGCTGAACACATTGGCATAAGCACTTGTAGCATTGCCTTTATCGGTCAATAATAAATGTCCCGATGTGTTTAATACTTCTACCAATAATGGTTTTGCTAATGCTAAATTTGCGGCTCCACCAATCTGCATATATACTTTTGCCAATAAACTTTTGGCGGCCCATTTGGTAATTCGGCCAGCCTCATCTGGGTAAGAAGCAGGTAATTGATTTGCTGCTTTTTTCAAATCAGGTATAATAAGACTGTCGTAAATTTCCGCTACTGGAAGACGTGTCAGTTTTTTTGCATTGTCAGCTTCATCAGAAGTGCCAATAAAAGAGGTTACTTTAAACATATCACCCCACAAATTTACTAACGTAAAATAATGATACGCTCTGATAAACAACAATTCGCCTTCATATTGTTGGCGTTGGGTTTTAGTTGGTATTAATGTGCTGTCAAGCGTTGACGGCAATACCGAATTTACATTTGATATGTTTTGAAATAGCTTGAACCAGAAGTCTTTAATGAGTGGTAGACTCGATGATGCTCTCATAAATTTCATATCACAAATGTCTACTCGTACTTGAGAACTTGTGCCCGTACTCGATACGCTAGTGTTGTCGCTTCGGTCTTCGGTGAACATCCATTCGTCCTTCATTACGTTGGCCATGCCAGCATAACATCCCATCACACCTTCGTTGACACGAACGGGTGAATTGTAAAAATTAATCTGATTCTCTATCGACTCAGGTTTTTCTATCAGAAAATCAGTACAGCCTTGGATGCCTATGACCGCGGAAATTGCGAGTATTATTCCTATTATATTTTTCATTTTATTTATTTTTTTTTGCAATTAAGTAACTGGAATTATTTATTGATATATTTGTTATTTCTTAAAACCATCATTTACTAGGTCTTACTAATTATTAATTATTAATTGTTCATTATTAATTATTCATTACTTATGCGTTGTGGTTTTATCAAAAAGTTAAATCAAGTCCAATTGTATAAGTTCTATTTAATGGAAACACGCCACGTTGGTATCCATCTAGTAATGGACTTGTATAGTTGCCAGTTGTTTTACGTGCTTCGGGATTGATACCACGATAGCCTGGTGCCATAATATAAACCAGATTCTGTGCCGAGAAATAAAGTCTAAACTCACCAATTTTAAACGAATTAGTTAGTTTTTTTGGTAGTCTATATCCCAAAGTGAAATCTCGTATTGCAGCATAAGAGGCATCCTCGATGGCATAATCACTAAGCATTAAATCACCACCCGAAGTGTATTTGTCGTAAGTTGTTTGGCCATCACCCGGAAACATTGGACTTACATACCGGTTGTTGGTATAAACCGTGTTGGACCGTAACATTTCATTGTAATTCAAATTCCCATTAATTACACTCACACCTTGCACGCCTTGAATTAAAAAACTGAGGTCAAAGTCGGCATAAGAAAACGTATTGGTAATTCCCCAAGTGAATTTTGGAAATGGATTTCCTAAAACCTGACGATCATTTGCATCTACCTTATTATCACCATTTGAGTCCACTACTTTTAAACCACCAAGTACTGGATAATATTTTGTATAGGTAATTGGTACACCATTCCCATCCGAAATGGCTATTGCATCAGCCACTTCTTGGAAAGTAGTGTACACGCCACTGCTTTTGTATCCAAAATACTGTATGGATGGCTGACCTACAATGGCACGATATACTTCATTTCTTTCACCAAAATTATCTTGTCTATCCTTGTTACCATAGTTCATTAATGTGTTTTTATTGGTGGATAGGTTGGCTGATGTTTTCCAAGTAAAACCTTTGGAATCGATATTCGTTGTAGAAAGCTCAATTTCAAGTCCTTGGTTGTTCACTTTTCCAATGTTTTTCCAAAATGATTGGTAGCCAGTGATAAACATGATTGGTTGCTGAAGCAATAATTGAATGGTATTGGAATTGTAATATTCTACCGAAAGATTAATTTTGCTGTTGAATAATCCGAAATCTATACCATAATTTGCTTCTGCCGTTTGTTCCCATGTAATGTCCAAATTGCCCACTGACAGGTTATTAGAAGCCATTCCAGGTGTAAGCGTACCAATTCCGGAACCTAAAACATAGTTGCTGGTATTCACGGAATTCATGTACGAGTATTGCGGAATTTTGTTATTTCCGGTCAAACCATAGCTGGCACGTAGTTTCAGATTCGACAACCATTGCTGATTTTTCAAGAAATCTTCCTCAGAAGCACGCCAACCAACAGATCCTGCAGGGAAAGTTCCCCACTTATTACTGTCGAACTTTGAACTACCATCCGAACGCAAACTGCCTGACAACATGTATTTACCTTTGTAGGCATAGGTGATTCGACCTAAATAAGACATTAATGCTTCGGAATAATAAAACGATCGCATGCCCGATGCTGAAGGGCTGTCTAATATCAATTGCGATGCCAAATTGAATGAAAGCATATTTTCGTCAGGAAAACCAGTTGCCACCATTTGA
>JBAXAD010000082.1:0-14802 GCA_037142715.1 Paludibacter sp.
ATTTCTGCTGTAAAACATACTTTTTCCATAAACCTCTGAAAGAAAAGTCCTTTCGGCTTGAAAATAATTTGAAATAATATTGCAATCACGTGAAATTATAATGAAATATGCCTGTCGAGCCTAAAAAGGCATGTCTTTTTAATTAATTATTGTACGGACTGATGCTGAAATTATATGATTATGGAGAGAAAATAATCGAAAAAGAGTAACAAGAAAGATTATTTGAGCACAAATTGATGAAGTGTTGTAGAATCTAAAGCAGCTAAATGAGCAAAATAATGCAAAAGTGAGCAAAACAAATTCTATAATTTAGTTGATAAAGTAATTATTGAACCCTATTTTATATACAAAATCGACAATCACAGCGCATGATTGTCGATTTTGTATATAAAAAAACAACTAAAAATGATACTTATTTTTTTGTTGAACGTCCTTTTGGTGGAGTATTGAAACTTCCTTTTCCTCTTTTATTGGGATTAAAGCTCGATTGACCACGTAATTCTTTAGACTTTGGATTAGGATTCGTCGAACGATCCATTTGTTTGGCAGCTTTGCTCCGTTCAGTGTTCCGTTTTTCCGGTTTCGTGTTTCGTGTTCCTGGTTTGCTGGTTGCTATAGATTTTGAGACTTTAGTAGTTGTTACTTCAGAAGTTGAATTTTCAATGGCCTTCATAATTTCTGCCATTTCGTGGGGAAGTAATGGTCGCCATTCTCCACTTGGAATTCCTTTTAGATGAATATTCATAATCCGAACCCGCTCCAGTTTGACAACTTCATATTCAAAATACTCACACATACGGCGTATCTGACGGTTCAAACCTTGTACCAATATAATACGGAATGTATAAACAGACTCTTTTACTACCTTGCAGCGTTTTGTGGTTTCACCCAACATAGGAACGCCATTGCTCATTCTCAATATAAAGTCATCTGTAATTGGTTTATTCACAGTTACCAAATATTCTTTTTCATGATTATTGCCCGCACGAAGAATTTTATTGACAATGTCTCCATTATTGGTCATGAATATTAGCCCTGACGATTCTTTGTCTAAACGACCAACCGGAAAAATCCGTTCATGATATCCAATATAGTCTACTATACTGTCCTTAACACCAATTTCGGTAGTGCTAATTATCCCAACAGGTTTATTGAATGCCAGAAAAACAAAACTATCACCTTCTTTGGCAGTAATGATTTGTCCGTTAAGCATCACTTTATCTTTTGCCGACACTTGGTCGCCTATTTTTGCCCTATGACCATTTATTTGTACTTTGCCTGTTTCTATAAACTTGTCGGCCTCACGTCGAGAGCATACACCGCTGTCGGCTATGAATTTATTTAATCTTGTTTTTTCGGTCATTGTATTAAAAAAATACACCCCAAACCCCTAAAGGGGCTGTAAGACGCAGTTTGTGAATGATGTTATTTGTAATTTTATTTAGAGATTTGCATTGTTAATATTTATCAGTATCAATACTAATTTAGTCCCCCTTTAGGGGCTAGGGGTTCTTTCAACACATCTAATAATTCACTGATAACCATTGCACTTGCACCCCAAATTTCGGCATTGCTAACATCGAAATAAGGAGCGTTATCGGCAGCTTTAATTGAATTGACAAAAAAGCTTTTTTCTTTTATTGTATCATGATTGAAAAATTCGGCAAAAGGGATTTCAATCACTTCATCTACTTCGCGTTCATCGATTTGATATATGGGCTTTTCGGCTAAATAACCCACAAAAACGCTAATCAGAAAATTACTTGGCGGAACATAAATATCTGAAAGTCTGCCAAGTATTTCAATTTTATCCTCCGAAATTCCAATCTCCTCTTGAATTTCTCGCAAAGCCGTTGTTCTCACATCCTTGTCTTCTTCCTCATATCGACCGCCCGGAAAAGCAATTTGTCCAGAATGAATACCCACATAAACACTTCGTCGGATAACAATCATTTTTAGGTTATCATCCTCATGAAAAAAAAGAATAAGCACTGCACTCTTTTTTGCATTAAACGTATTATCCTTAAGATTGACAATATCTTGCGCACGTTGTGGAGGTGCCATTTTGAGATGCGAAGGAATTCCCGGCAAAGGTAGTTGAAGTTTCTGTTTTATTTGGTCGATGCTAAAATTCATTTTGCTTAAAGTATTTAGGAATCAAAATAAGGTAAAGCAAAGGCGCAACTAAAATTGATAGTCACGCCTTTGCAATTTATAATTTTGAGAAATTATTGACAAATCACGCAACCTTCGCATTTCGACAATTCACCACGCAAACGTTTCTCTACCAGCATTTTCATTCTGTCTTGTAAAGCTGGAATCTGTATATGTTCAATTACATCGTTGGTAAAAGCAAACATCAACAGCAAACGGGCTTCCTGTTCGGAAATACCACGCGATTGCATGTAGAACTTAGCCGTTTCGTCCAACGAACCAATGGTGGCACCGTGCGAACATTTTACATCATCGGCATAAATTTCCAGCTGTGGTTTGGTCCGCATTTTGGCAGTTTTGCTGAGTAATATATTTCTATTGGTCTGAAAAGCCGCCGTTTTTTGCGCATCTTTTGCCACATAGAGTTTTCCTGTAAATGCCCCTTTCGACATATCGTCCAGCACATATTTAAACAACTCGCGACTGTTGCAATTTGGTTTGTTGTGAATGATTGAGGTAAAATTATCCACCTGTTGGTTTTTATCACCTATTACCATTCCACAAAGCAGTGTTTCGCAGTGTTCGCCATCCAAATCAATCTCTATTGTATTGCGTGTTATGCCGTTATGCAAAGTAATCACATTTGCCAACACATTCGAAGATGCTTGTTGGTCGATGAGCAATGTGGATAGATTGGTGGTTTTTACGTGGGTATTTTCCAACTTATAATGCTCGTATGTAGCATTTTTAGCAACGAAAACTTCTGTGACACGATTGGAGAGAAAACGAACCTCGTCAACTGTATGGTCACAAACCAAAAGTTGGGCTTTTGCTCCTTCCTCGAGAATGATCAGATTATGACTGTTGGCCATAAAATCTACATCCGAACGCATGATGTTTACCAATTGCACGGGTTTGTCCATCACCACATTTTTGGGAACGTACATAAAGAAACCATCTTGCGCAAAAGCTCCATTGAAGGCAATTAACCCATCGTCTTTGATAGTGCTCAATTTACCAAAATAATCTTTCAGCAATTCGGGATGTGTATTGGCAACTTCCTTTAAACTGCCAATAATTACACCCTTCGGCAAAACACTATTTCGGGCATCATTCACAGGGTAAAAGGCATCATTCACCACAAAATAAAGGTAGGAATGAATGCCGGGCACATCACACGAAAAAACCTCGTAAGGATTTACCGGCACTGGAATTCTATTGATATTCAGCCCATAATCTACCGAAAGTGCTTCTTTCAGGTCGGTATATTTGTAATTTTCCAACGCAGAAGTTGGGAAACCCAATTTCTCGAATAACGCAAAAGAAGCGTCGCGGGAATCATTCATTACCGCCGCCGAATGCTTTTTGATGCTTTCGTGTTGTTGTTTATATAAGTCTATATATTGTTGTTCCATTTTTTTTAGTCTAATGTCAAAGGTCTAAAGTCAAAGGTTAAGAGCAAAAAGAATCCGAGTTTCTTGTGTCCAAATAATCTACGATTCAAGATACACATTACATTTATCTTTCATTATCTCATTGGCATATTAGCACATTATTCTCCGTCTACTTCCTTTTTAATCCAGTCGTAGCCTCTTTCCTCAAGTTCCAGAGCCAATTCTTTTCCACCCGATTTCACAATCCGTCCATCATATAATACATGCACAAAGTCAGGCACAATATAATCCAGCAATCGTTGATAATGTGTAATGACGATACTTGCATTATCTGGACGCTTCAATTTATTCACTCCGTTGGCTACAATGCGCAATGCATCAATGTCCAAACCTGAATCAGTTTCGTCGAGAATTGACAATTTGGGATCCAACATGGCCATTTGAAAAATCTCGTTGCGTTTTTTCTCACCGCCCGAAAAACCTTCGTTTACTGAACGATTCGCCAGTTTATTGTCCATTTCTACCAATTCTTTCTTTTCGCGCATGGTACGCAAAAAGTCGGTAGCCGAAAGTGGTTCAAGGTTTTTATATTTCCGATGCTCGTTCAAAGCAGATCGCATAAAATTCACCATGCTCACGCCTGGAATTTCCACTGGATATTGAAAGCTGAGAAAGATTCCCTCGCGAGAACGATTTTCTGGTGATAACTCCAGTAAGTTTTTTCCGTTGAAAGTAACGTCTCCTTTAGTCACTTCAAATGCCTGATTTCCAGTGAGCACTGATGCCAATGTTGATTTACCGGCACCATTAGGTCCCATAATAGCATGTATTTCGCCAGGACGAACCACTAAATCTAATCCTTTTAATATCTCTTTGCCATTGATACTGGCGTGTAAGTTTTTAATTTGTAACATAATATATAACCCCTAATCCGCCAGCTGGCGGAGAACTAAATTAGTATTGTTTTGTTTGTTTTCCTGTAAATTTTAAAATGATGGTTGTAATATTACTTCCTCCCCTTTAGGGGTCGGGGGTCATATTATCCAACGCTACCTTCTAGGGTTATTTGCAGCAGTTTTTGTGCTTCCACGGCAAATTCCATTGGTAGTTGGTTTAGCACCTCTTTAGCATAACCATTCACAATTAGTCCTACGGCATCCTCCGTAGAAATTCCACGTTGATTGCAGTAAAATATCTGGTCTTCGTTTATTTTTGAAGTAGTAGCTTCGTGTTCCACAATGGCCGAATCGTTGTTCACTTCCATGTATGGAAAGGTGTGAGCACCACATTTATCGCCCAACAGCAAACTATCGCATTGAGAGAAATTGCGGGAATTTTCAGCTTTTGGGTTGATTTTCACCAATCCACGATAGCTGTTTTGACTTTGACCGGCCGAAATTCCTTTTGATAGAATATGGCTGGTTGTATTTTTGCCAATGTGCAACATCTTTGTTCCCGTGTCGGCTTGTTGATGGTGATTGGTAACGGCTACAGAGTAAAATTCGGCAGACGAATTATCGCCCAACAATATACAACTTGGATATTTCCAGGTAATGGCAGAACCAGTTTCAACTTGCGTCCACGAAATTTTAGAGCTTTCGCCTTTACAAATTCCGCGTTTGGTTACAAAATTGTAAATTCCGCCTTTCCCTTCTTTATCGCCCGGGTACCAGTTTTGAACCGTTGAGTATTTTACTTGCGCATTTTTCATGGCCACAATTTCCACAATGGCAGCATGCAATTGATTTTCGTCACGCATAGGCGCTGTACAACCTTCGAGATAAGACACATAACTGTCCTCGTCGGCAATAATCAATGTGCGCTCAAACTGACCGGTATTGATGGCATTGATACGGAAATAGGTGGAAAGTTCCATGGGGCAACGAACGCCTTTGGGAATATATACGAATGAACCGTCGCTAAAAACTGCACAATTCAATGTTGCAAAAAAGTTATCGGTATAGGGTACCACCGAGCTCATGTATTTCTGAACCAAATCGGGGTGATGTTCAACTGCTTCGCTAAACGAGCAAAATATTATGCCCATTTCTGCCAAACTCTCTTTGAAAGTAGTTTTCACAGAAACGCTATCCATTACTGCATCTACCGCCATACCCGAAAGTGACATCCTTTCTTCCAGTGGAATACCGAGCTTATCAAATGTTTTTATCAATTCTGGGTCAATTTCGTCCAGACTTTTAGGTGCATTTTTTCGGGGCGCTGCATAATAGGCAATACTCTGATAATCAATCTCTGGAATATTCAGGTGTGCCCAATCAGGCAATTTCATGGTGAGCCAATAACGATAGGCTTTCAAGCGAAATTCTAGCATCCATTCAGGCTCATTCTTTTTGGAAGAAATGAGTCGAACTACCTCCTCGCTCAGTCCAATTGGAATAATATCCGTTTCAATGTCGGTGGTAAAACCGTATTTATAATCACTCTGGGTGACTTCTTCTATTAATTCTGTTGACATAGTTGTTTTAATTCAAATTCTTAACTCACAATTTATTATCCGTGAATCAGCTGTGATATTTGTTTAAACTGCAAAGGTACAAAAAATGTGTTTTATAGCATAATTCTTTGCTCCTAAAGATTGAAATACATAACGCATACCGACTGCTTATTGTTTTTATTATGATAGATATTGACATTAATTGAGAGAATTAAGATTATTGAAATAAGAGAATTAAAAAAGTCAGTTCCCCAAAATCTGGAGTAACTGACTATTTTTAAATAAATTGTTTATTCACTAATTTTCTTCCCAAAATAAGTTTTCTGAATTAGGTCGTACAATACCAAGAAACCTCCAATTAGCATCAAACCATCTGGAATAATTCTCATCCACATCCAAAACTTCATAGGTTCCACAGCACTTCTGAGTCGTGCGTAGAAATAACCCATATCATGCGCAATGCGGGTTTGCTCTATGCCAATAATATAGGTTGGAATGGCGTACAATAAAGCTCCAACGGTGAGAATTCCAAAAGCCCAATTGCTCAATTTGGTATTCCACACCAAGCCTTTGGCCAATGAATTGGTACGCGAAGCCATGTAGATAAAGGCAATGGAAATATAACCAAAGGCGCCCAACAATGCTATATGTCCGTGAGGCATAATCAAATATGTGCCATGAGCATAGTAGCTGATGGTTGGCGTATTGATAATCATTCCGAAGAAACCAGCACCAATCCAGTTTAAAAATGCTGAACCTGCCAACCACATAAATACGGTTCCAAATTGAAAATCTTCACCCGAATGTACTTTTTCTTTTTGATTTTTCATGGCTTCAATAATCATCAATGCCAATGGTAGTGGTTCGAGCGCTGAAAATATACCACCAATGGCAATCCAGTACTCGTCCAAACCTTGCCACCACAAGTGATGACCAATGCCCAAAGTGCCACTCATCATGATGAGGAACAACTCGAACATCATCGTTTTTACAGCTATTTTTTGAGAAATTAATCCCAATGAAACCGTGAAGAATGCAATCACACCGGCAGCAAAAAGCTCAAATGTCAACTCTACCCACAAGTGGATGACCCACCAACGATAATAATCGTCAACTGTGTAGTTGGGGATAATTTTATGAATTGGCATCATGCCCGCCATATAAAGTGTGGCAATGGCAAAAGCCGACCAGATAATGGTACTCACCAAAGGATTATTGGTAGCGGACTTGCGAATAAGCGAAACCACCAGCAAGAACCAAAATACGAGTCCAATCACCAGGCCAATGTCCCAGACACGACCGAGATTTAGCAACTCACGACCTTCATTGCCCAGCCAAAACCAGTTCGTGCGCATTTGACCAGTTGCACCCATGTACAATCCAATCATGGAGCCAACCGCTACAACCAACAACGCGCCCCAAAGCACATCTACCAACCATGGATATTTATGATCTTTGTTGGCCACCCAAGGTGCTATCAACAAACCGCCAACTAACCAACCCACAGCCACCCAAAGAATGGCCAATTGCGTGTGCATAGACCGCAACACATTGAAAGGCAGAAGACTTTGCGCAAAGATAAAATCTCCTTTTGGTTCGGTGTAAAGGTGCGATAAATATCCACCCAATACAAGTTGTACTACAAATAATGCAGCCACTATTGGTATGTATTTAAGCAGTTTAACCTGCGATGGAAACAAGTGGGTAATTTTCAACGGTGGCTCTAAATGGACGCCTGCCTCTTTTTTGAACAGATATTCATACGACAAGAAGATTACCACGATGGTCAATGTCCAAAGAATCAGAAACTCCCAAAGTGATACGACGTGCGAATTAAACGCAACGCCCTGATCCAGTTTTGGCACGTTTGGCCAGTTATTCGACCATGTACGGTTGGTGCCTGGGCGAAGAGTAGAAGCCACCAACTGCGACCAATCGAAAAATGCAGCAATCTTTACCGCTTCTTCGGGCTTGATAATTCCACCTTTGAAGGCACGTTCAGGGTCACCTTCTACCAACATTTTAGTGATATAGGTTACGTTGCGATGAAATGCCTGTGCAGAAGCATCGGTATAAACCGTCCCTTTTTCGAGCAAATGCGTTTGCTCTTTTACATCCTGTTTTACACGCTCCTTTACAGCACCACGCTCAATAACTGTCAACTGCGCATTGGTTTTTTTGTACATTTCTTGTCCGTAAAAATCGTACAAGAACTCGGTTCTGTAATGCAACATTTCGGTTGTAAAATCGGGTCCGATGTAAGCACCCATACCCAATAGTGTACCCCAATCCTGGAGGTCGAATTCTTGAAAATACCCTTTTCCTTGTACCACATCATCGTAAGTGTATAGCTTTTCGCCACTTATCGAAGTTACTGTTTGTGGAATGGGTGGGACTTCTTTTTGCAAATTTGCGGTGTAATAAATAAGCATAGACACCATAAAAAGCGCAATAATCCAAAAGCCGGCGGTTAAACCCTTCCGACTCATAAACTTGTCAATCAGTGTTTCTTTCATTCTTTTTGTTTTAAAATTGATATTGATTTAATTATCTGTGAATCTGTTTATTGCTCTGCTAAAATCAATGCTTTTGGATACAATATATTGTTTTCGAGATGCACATGAACGTGCAAATCGTCTTCAAACTGCTCCAATAATTTATAAGCCACCTGATAAGTGCTGCATCCATCGCTTGGCACTTGATAGTTGTGGCTCAGCACATTAATGGTATCCATGGCACCACCGGCAAATTCATGCTCGCCTTTCATTCTGGTTATTTCGGAAATTATGGTTGCTTTTGCTGCTGACGAATTGCTTTTCAATAGCTCTTTAATTGCTGGAAACAACACTTCTTCCTCGTTTTTCAGATGTTGCAGAAGTTCCTCGTTTATTTTTGCAAAAAGTGTGGCAATCTCCACCAATTCAGGATGATTTGCGCCATGAACCATTGCAATTTTTTCAGTGTAGGCAGTCAATTGCGGCAATAGGTTCAATACCGTTTTGTGATGCGTATTGACAATGTAATCGCACAAAAAATCCAAATTCCAGTCCTTGAAATTGTGTGAAGTATCGGGTGTAGTATCCTCTAGTGTAACTAGTTTGCTTACTAGCGTTATGATGTCCAGCTTTTTATCGCTGCACGCTTCTTCCAAACTCTGATTTCCACCGCAGCAGAAATCTATGCCTGCATTTTTGAAAATCTCGGCAGCCCTAAAATCCTGCGTTACAATTTCACCAATCTTTATTGTTTTATAATTTTCCATTTTCCGTAATGATTATTTTAAATATATGGCACTCAATTCGTCAACCGACTTCAAGTATTTATCAAAATACTCGTTGTCAATGGTTGCAGAGTTTGTTTCTTTAAAGTTTTCCGACATTGCCAACTTTATATTGGCTGGCAAAAGTGTTTCGGCCATTGGGTAGAGAATATTGTTTTCCTTGCTAATGTGATTTGTGAGCAATGTGCAGTAATTTAAAAGGTTGCCCTTTATTTTACCCAAAGCTGAAGCATCGCCCTGTTTGAATTCTTCAATCCCTTCAACCGCCTGTTTGATATAACTTCGGCCTTCGTCGTGCTCATGAAGCATCACGGCAATTGGTCCAAATTTTGTTGACATACCGTGCTTTTCCATTTCTATGAATAACACATCTTCCTCCTTGAGGTGATGGTATTTATCGGCAAAATTTTTAATAAAGTCGATAATTTGCTCAACATGATTGATGTTGATATTGGCTGCGTCATCAGTATTTAAAATGGTTTCGGTAACTTTTATCATTTTAAGAATACTGTCATGTTCTTCCACCAGAATTTCTATTGCTTTCATAATGTTGAATTTTGAATGTTTTGAATTGATTGTTTAATATCGGTAGCACTTGGCATTGGGGTTTTTACCACCAATACTCTAAAATCGGAATTACTCTCATTGTAAAGGCAATGGGGAATGTTTTTGGGACTATCCACGAGCATGTCTTTGCTCACTGTTTGCTTTTCGTTGCCAATTTCCACTATCCCTTCACCCTCCAGAACATAGAAAAACACATCTACCGGCGTGGCATGTTTTTTCAGAAATTCGCCTGCTTTAAGCAGTATATGAACTACTTGCACGTTCTCATTTGCATGTATTTTTCTTGCGTCAACTCCATGAGGATTGTTAACCGCTGGAGCATTTTTATAGCATATTGTTTTCATTTTGTTTTTGAATTATTTACCATTTTACTAAATCTTTTATATACTTTTTTACTGCATTTACAGTTCGATTATTTGCCGGATAACTTCTATGCGTGTTGATGTTATTGAAAATCAATGCCACCATACATAAAATCAGAGAGCCTGTCAGCACAGGCGATATAACGTAGCTATAACCCAGGGCTTTAATTTTGGCAGTTCCAATAATAGCAATTAGCGCTGTGGCACCACCCGGAGGGTGCAAGGTTTTGGTAATCTGCATAAAAACTATGGAAAGTGCCACTGCAAGCGGTGCAGTCAACCAAATAATACCCGGAAAAACCCTATAAACAGTCACTCCAACAAGTGCCGAAATCAAGTGACCACCAATTAAGTTGCGAGGCTGTGCCAATGGGCTTTGAATTGCTCCGTAAATTAACACACTTGACGTTCCAAATGACCCTATCAAAAAAACATTCTCATTGGTGGGCAGCAACTTACTTTGAAGCAAAGCGATAAGTCCAATGCCAATAAATGCGCCAATGAATGACCAAAAATGTTCTCTATAATCTAATAAAGTTTCTCTGTAGAGTATGTGTCTTGAAACCCTAAAGCCTCTTTTTATTCTTTTTTTCATCACCTATTTTTTCAATAAATATTTACCTTAAATATATACTACTTAAAGGTAGTATATATAGATAAAAAAAACTAGTATCTCAATATCTTCTCAAAATCCATGTCCGACAGTTTTGTTTCACGAAACACCCTATTCAATTCTGAACGCACCGGCAACCATGCATCATGCATGGCACAAGGGTTGGTGCATGAACATTTTTCAAATCCCAACACGCATCCATTGAGTTTTTCCATGCCTTCTACCGAATCAATAACGTCGAACAAATAAATTTCGGCAATACTCTTTACAAAACTGTAACCGCCCTCTCTGCCCTGTACGCTCCTAATAAATCCAGCTTTGGACAAATCTGTCATCAACCGTCGCAAATACTTATCAGATACATTCAACTCCTCAATCAGTTGTTTGGCCGTATATAATTTTTCCGGCTCTTTGGCCATAAAAATCAATATCCGTAATGCGTATTCAGATGTTTTGGATAATTTCATTATATACTACCTCTTTGTATTATTTAGTGCAAAGGAATAACTTTTTTTCTGATATTCAAAATAAAATTTGACTTTTAACCATTATTATTGTTGCCAATACTTTTATAATTACAAAAAATAGATGCTGAAATTTTCGACAATACAATGAATAACAGATAAATAGGTATCAGTTAGAAAGAGAACAGAAAAAGGGAAATAAATAATGGTCATTTCCCTTTTTTTCAGTAGCAACAGATTCACTTTATCATAGAGAACATTCAAACGAGCCAAATTTCAAACATTTTCATCCATCCACACGAAAAGCAAATTCAACCACAATTATTTGCTCGCTTGAATGTTCGTAGCATCACTTGTCAATTTTTGTGTCCCCAATTCTTGCCTAATCTTTTCAATTGCAGATTGAATGGATTTTTCGGGTTCAATAATATTGTTATCTCCCCAAAAGTCTGGATCCGAGAAACCAGAGATTCGATTACTCATTGACACCCAAGGTTTAATACGATCCTTGTACATTATCGCGTTGTTTTTGGTGTAAGGTTCCCAATTAATTACAGCCATTTCCAATGTGGTATAATAATTATTGTTGTAGTGGGTCTTTTTTTTGCTTACATTAAATGCCAATTCAATTCTACTATATCCAAAGTACCATTTTCCGTCCTTTTCAAAGTAGTCGATGCGATAATTTGCTTCTATAGGATTAACATTAAAATGACGAGGTGTTTTTTGGATAAGCATGCTATACGCCTTGTTTTTGTCACTTAAATCAAGACTAAAAACAGCACTTTTCAATGCTTGACTTTCTGCATCAATAAATAGTTGACCATGATATAAGGAGTAATTATTTGGATAATATAAGGGATTATAATCCGAATTACATGGAGTGAAATTTACTATGTAAATCTTTTTATTGTCATTGTAGGTTACACCTGAAAATTCAAAAGTGTAGTTCGACAACATGTCATCAGTAAATAACCTGTCAGGATTTTTCAAAACATCCAGATACAAACAATTGTTTGGACCCCCCTTCAATTTGAATTGTACTGAGTCCAATTCTGTATAATTGGTTTTTTTCCTAGATTTATAGAGCTTCGCAATATCAGAACTCATTGACCAATAAGGCTGTTTGGCTATTTCCACCACGGCTTCGGCCAAGGATACATACGCTTTGTCGTTTTTTATTGATTCACGATAAAAAGCCTTCATATAGGTTTTTTTATCCATGTAATTGTCACCTTTAGTTTGCAAAACCGACTGAATCAATTCATAGGGATTTTGTTCTTCAGCAATCACACTTACTGGCGGTAATTCCCTCTGATCACTTTCCATGTTGATACGTGAATTTTTGAACTTCAAATTAGCCAAGGGGATGAATTTATCTTTATAGCCCATGTAGCTAATTTTCAGGGTGGGATTGAGAATTTCTTTTGGTACTTTCAGTATAAATTCCCCCTCTTTGTTCGATACAATTGAGATATTGGTGCCAACCACAATGAAATTGGCAAACTCCAAAGCTGTACCCGTTTTTTGATCCATCACAACTCCACTATACTCATTATGGTTTTCATATTCCGAGTTTTCGTCGGTATGTGGTGCAGCAAATGTTGTTAGTATTGGTGTTGAAATAAGTAATAAAGAAATTAAACAACCGGGTACTAATTTTTTAGACAAATAGCACTTTAAGGTTTTCATATTCTTTGGCAATTAATTCTATAATAACATATTAAAGTATTTAAGTTGATGATATTTATTATAATATCATTACCCATAAATGAATTTGTCACAAACTACTTATTTTGTGACAAAACTACTTTTGCTTATTTATATTACATTGTTTAAAGCGTTCCTTTACTTGAAAAACGTATACCTGTTCAATTCTTCGTTGCATTTGAGGTACAAAGTTCCAATAATATAACAGATAAGAAATAAATCTGGGTGTTAAGGGTAGAGTTAAATGCTTGCAATTTAATATAAATATTCTGGTCAAAACAAAGGCCAACCCAAAATTATTCGAGTTAGCCTTTGTATTTATTGGTAATCTTCTATTAGTTTATCTCAACGATAGTTTTGAACTAAATATAATGCCTGAATTATCGGCAATAATGTGCAAAATATATAACCCAGATTTCAAATTTTCCCGTTCAAGCAAAATTCGGTTTCCGCTAAAGGTTTCTTTTCTAAGCTCTTTCCCGTTCAAATCATAAATGCTTAGGCTGTACTTTCCTTGGTCGGCAATGTTGGGGAGTTGCACCATAAATCTGTCTGTGGCTGGTTGTGGAAATACCAATGCTTTCAATAATGATGGTGTTTCCACAATACCTGAAGTGGCACAATCCACAGCGCTTACGGTAAGTTTTGAACCACTTAAGCCACTTTGCTGATAGCAAGTTGATTGGGTTACACCCGAAATATCAACCGTTTGCGGCGAACCATTTTTGCTGAATATGAGGTTTACATTGGTCACGGAAGATGCAAAAGTATAACTGTAAAAACCGTTCCCTTTGTCGGTCATAGCTACGCCCGGCCAGCTGGCAAAAAGGTTGGTATTTGTACCTGTCCATGCCCAAAGGTTGACGGCAGCTGTTCCCCAATCTGTTGGTTTTTTGAATGAAACGGTGATTCCTGTTGGCGGTGTAATCGTCCCCACGGTAAATGTGGCGGTGTAAGTGGCGTCGCTCAACAAATCTGCGCTGTCCACAATTTTGTAGGTAAATGAAGCTGTGGTACTTGCAGCGTTAAAGGCCAGTTGGGTGACATCGGTTACAATTTGGTCTATATTTACGGCTGTTGCTTTGGCTTTTAAACTTCCTGATGCTGGCAGACTTACTATTTTTATACCTTTAAATGTATTTGCTTTGGTGCTGCTGAATCCAAAATCGGCACTTGAAAATGTGTAGCTTTCATTGGCAGCAAGCGTTTTGTTGATGTTTTGTCCCAATGGATTATCGGTCAAAACAGGCGTTATATTTATCAAATAATCACTTCCGCCGTTGTTGTCCCAAGAGGAACCATGATTAATCACGAAATTTATTTTTGTCACTGCTTGTGCCGGATTATTGAATGGCCCTAACACCACCTGCCAAGCACCATTCACCAAAGTAAAAGGCGTTTCGACAGCACCGCCAGTGGAGGCAACCGTTCCGGCAGGTTGATAGGCAGCATTGGCTGTAGTCCAGGCATTTACGCCCCAATGTAATTTTGATGCAGCAGTTGCATTTTTGCAAGTAATTGTAATCGTATTGGTCGCAGTAGGTGCAAGTGGCAACCAAGTCACATCCCCAGTGGTTCCGCCAGTAGTTCCATCGCCTTTGCCCACATACACGTGTTGAATTGGTGAGCGAAACGTATTTCCTTTGGCATCAATGGCTTCCACGTAATAATCCACCAAAGTATCTTTCAAACCCACAATTTCGGCATAACACAAATCAGCTTTGGCTTGCGGCAGAATGAAGAAATTGAGTTCAGGGTCTGTGGTTGGGTCTGCTGCCATTGGGCGGCGGGTCATCGCAATAT
>JBAXAD010000083.1:0-14447 GCA_037142715.1 Paludibacter sp.
AATGTGATTGCAATTGCAATTGCTCAAAATGTGCCACTTTATGGACAGACTCTAAGTAGCAAGACTAATATATAACGTGGGGTTACATATTAGTTAAATACTTTGTTGTTTCAGTTTCTCGTAACCAATAGCAACCTCATTTCTTAAAATTTGAATTTCAATATCGATATTATCAACCGGTATTTTAGCGACCTTTTCCATAATTGAATCAACAAATATTGAACCTATTTTAATTTCTTCTCTTGCATAATTTAAAATTGCAATCCAATTTAACTCCTTGTTTTTGATAACAGTTGTATGTTCAATAGCTTTTAAATACATTTGTCTACCATCTTCAAAATTATTATTCCTAAAAAATGCAAGCCCTCTTGTTGCTGCTATACAAATTGAAGTGATTTCATCAACCTCATCGATATTTCTAATTTTATTTAGCTGTTCAAAAGCTTCACTTGATTTGTCATTAAGCGCCAGTGCATAAGCTAGATTGTTAATTAGCTGTGGGTCATTGGGATTACTAATTAAACCCGCATTTAAAAAGGAAATAGCTTTTGATTGGTCATTTAATATGATACTTGATATATTTGAACCAAACATAACAGGTCTTTTCGAGAATGGCATATCAATAAACCATTTTGCAGCATTTTCAAGTGCAAGTTCATATTCTTTATTATGATAATTGTCTAAAGCTAATGCTTCGAAATTCATTTTAACTTCAAATTTAGTAGGACTTATATTTAATTGGTTATCCTTACTTGATGCCCATTCAATTTGGGCTAATGAATTGTCATTGGGGTTCAGAAGTGATTTCTTAAAATACTCCCTGCTTTTTTTTGTGCTTCCATACAGTAATTCTACAGTACCAATACTACTTGCTAATTCGGTGAAATTAAAAGGTGATATATTATTGGAATTGATTAATTCTATACCTCTTTTTATAAATTTAGAAGACCTGTTTTGTAGATTTGCAATAGATATTTCAGCAGAAGTTAACCAAGGGTCAAAAGCTGTCATTGTACTTTTACGTAGAATCTCATGAATGTATTCTAAATAGTCATTATAATCTGTTTTGTAATGAGCAAATAAACGGGTTGCACATCGTAATACAAATCTATTATTAGGGGCTAAATGTAATGCTGTCCGCATAGACTTTATTGAATTCTGTTCTTGACCTAAAATAGAATAATATCTTGAAAGTTCAACATACAGTATTGGATTTGAAGGGAATGTGATGAGCATTAATTTTGCTTCTTTGATTTTAAACCGAATAGGTTCTGGATTCATAAAGGAAGGAAGATTGTCAAAACTTACCTTTTTGAATCTTGCAAATAAATCAACATCATTTGTTTTATCCAGGATTAAACTTGCAAGAGATATTTGGGATAAAGTTGCTTTGTCTTTATTTGATATTATAAAATTTGCTGCTTCATAAACATGTTTATTCTCTTTTTTATTATTTACAATAGCTGCACTAAGTAGGTCAGCTGCATGAATAGCAGTTTGATTTAATCTCCAATCAATTATATACTCATTAATATCAGTTTTGGAAGTTGGTTCACGAAAGCTTTGAAATGAATCCAGTTCACCAAGTATCGTTGTTTTGCCAAAACTTCTCCAATTAGGTACTAGCCATCTGTCTTTATGTTCAAATAAATTTGCCATAGGTTAAAAATATTTTACTCTTAATTCAGTTTTTCTTTTTAAAACATCGAAATTTGAAATAAATCGTTCCATATCATAGTTACAACCACCTATAAGAATATTTCTGGGATGTCCTCTTTTTTCTGGAAATGGATTGCACAGGTATTCTACGAGTAGCTTCAATTCGACTTTTAAATGCTTATTTGAAATATTGCATTCAAATTCAGTCAAAGCACTTGCAAAGCCGTTTTCAAGATATGGTACTAATACCTCATAAGACCCTGTCCACTTTTCCCAACTAAAATTATCTGGAATATGTTTACGAAGTAAAGCCGTCATACTTATTCCTGCGAAATAGAAAACCACCAAACTTCCTAGTAGATAACAATCGGTTGCGAACACACGTTTTATCCAATCTTTTTCATAGTACTTATACATTAACTCAGGTGGTGCATATGTCCAATCTCCTGTATATATTTGTTTGTTATAAGGACCATCTATATCTCTACACATTGAACGACCTAAGTCACCAATTTTAGTATCACTCTTAAAACCAATATATTAGAGGGTTTCAAATCTTGGTGTGAAACATCAATCGCATGAAGTTGTTTTAAGCCTACTGCTATATCATGAATTGATTTTAAGCGCCAAGCATAATCTAATTCCACGGAAAAATCAAGCTTTTTACGAACATCACCATCTGCTAAGTCAAAAATTAAATATGGAACTATTGAAAAAGAAAATCCAACAACATTAACTTCACCTGCTTCTTTGACAAATGAAACTTTAGTTACATGTCTGTTTTTACAAAAATCAGACAAATCTCTTTCATATTTATATGCAGTCGACATATCACTCATAACATCCATCATACTGCTGCCAGGTAATGATGTGGAATTAAACTTCATAATATCAAAAGCTTTCAGAAAACAAGTTTCACTTTCTTTTTCAACTAAATAACAAACTGAAAAAAACGAACCAGTTTGGTTGTCTGTTTTTTCGATTTTTTTTATTATCTTCCAGCCAGAGGCTAGAGTAATGTCTAATAAATTATGGGCAGCACTATCAGTCATAAAGTCAGAAATTAAATGTTGTAAAAATGATTGAGAATATCAACATAATGTGTAATGTACATGGCAAGTTTTAAAAGTTATATTATTGTTGAAACAAGTTATATTAATTGATAAATTGAGAATGCTATACAATTATATAGTATTATGTGATTTATAAATATCTTAAAACTAATTTAGTTTGTTAGTCGTATATTTATAATCATCTAATATTCAAATTAATATCGTATTATTTTATCTCCCCACAATCTCTTCTTTCTCCCCATTATACCGATACTTCACAATTTCACCTGAAATAATTAAATGTACTGCTTGTTCAATGATATCTAATGGAGCAATAAACCATTCTCGGGGTGTGTGGCGATTGCCAAGTGCATCAAATACATCGACGTTTAAACAGTTGCTGCCAAAAAAATTATGCAGTAATAATTCTAGCTTGTGGGTGTTCATGTTGAAACACTTGTATGTCATTATTATGCGTACTGGAGCCATTAAATAGGTTGGCTCTTGTGCCCCATGTTTTATACGCTCTTCAACCGTAGTGGTTGAGAACCCAATTTTGTAAAGGTGTTTTATGTCTTTTATTTCCTGCTTATCGCTTTTTGATTTCAGAATGTAAATGTAACCGGATTCTTTGTCTTCTGCTGTTATACCAGAAAAGTTTTGGTCAAATTGCTCAATACTTGTTTCATTTTTTTCAGTAATAGCGTTACCATTAGCATATAATAATTTTTCGACCGACCGTTTCAGCATATTTGATTCAGTCCCATTTTCAAATATACACCTTGTACGACCATCCGTTCTGACTCTTGTTCCATCAGTTCTATAATGGTCATTTTTAGTAATATTTATTTTTTCAAGGTAGAAAAGAACACCATTGTGCAGATAATAAGCACCTTCTTTTAGATTTCCAAGTTTAAATTCTATTATAGAGCGATTGCCTGCTTTTAAGTCTACTTGAACCTCTTTAAACCTTGATTGATAGTTTTCAAAATCAGTACAAGGTTTCCTACGTGCCACAAAATCGGTACTGGCTCTTTCTTCGGGACGCTGTACCAAATTGAAATCAAACAAGCCCATATCGTCTTCGTCCAATAAACCTAGTGGGTCATCGTTCATAATATCATCTATGGTGAATACTTTTATTTCTATTGGCATTAATATGCCAAATTGGTCGTATTTATCAAGGATTTTTCTTTTTGAATCAGTATCTCTATAATCGCATAAACGAGAATATAAGGTGTGTTCATTTACACCATTGTTTTCGAGTGGTAAACGCTGGTTTTGTTCATAAAAATCAATTATCTCCTGAAATTTACTGACAAGTACAATATCCTCACTTCTAACAGCAGCCAATGGCTTTACGTCCAACAAGCCAAGGGGGTCATTGTCGAAAATATCCTGTAGCTTTTTATCTTTATTCAACATGGCTAAGACTAATTATTTTTGGCGGTTTGGTTCTTACGTTTTAATTCCTTCAAAAACAATATAGCTTCTGCCATTCTTCTTTCATTAAAATCAACCGATTTTATATTTGGTTCTCGATTAAAGGTTTTCATGAATTTCTGCACTTTCTCGGGGTAATATATCAATGCTTCTTCCACTGTCATTTTTATCCGTGTAGTATCAATTACGTCTTGAATCACTTTAAGTACTTTGGGTGTTACCGATTTAGATAGAATTTCATAAGCACGTTGAAAAGGATTTACTTGGTCGATAAGGTCAATGTGTAAATCGTCTATATTAATAAATTGCCCAGCCATACGGATAAACCTTTTGTCGGATTGGTCGTCTGTACTCTCAAGTATGTTGGTGTTGATATTTACTTTACTCAATGAACTTGCTTCATCTTCTGACAGTTCAGGGTAAATAGTTTTAATAACTTTGGGAATGAGTGTATTTATATCGTCTTTCGACACATTATCGGCAATGGCTTTTTTGATACTCTCATCATTTTCAATTGCCTTTTTCAAATCTTTGATATTGATATAAGTAGAATTTTTCATGACAGAATCCATCACCACATATTGTCGAACCTCTTCCACTTCCTCTTCGCTCAGGTTCGGATATTTCTTTTCAATAACTTGTTTAATCAATACTTTATTCATCACTTCTGCATCAACATTTGCGGGTATAGCTGCTAAAATGCTATTGTCCTTTAATATATTGGCATACAAATCATTGATATCTGATTGAAGAATATCTTTCACTCGTTTGGAACTAGGTGCTTTGTATCCTCTAACCAAAACTACGCCTGGCTTTGCTTTCTCGTCGGGAGAAATACGAGGTTTGAAATTAGTGCTTGGGGCTAGTACTTGTTCCATTAAAAGTGAAGCTGTAATCGCTTTGAGCATATTGTTTACTGCAAAACGCACGTCTTCGTTATTTGCATCGGGTTGAGCAATAAGATTTGTAAATTGAGCGTGTGTCTTGTTGTCACTATCACGGGTACAACGTCCAATAATCTGCACTATTTCGGTTAATGAACCACGATAGCCGACTGTCAACGCAAATTCGCACCAAGGCCAGTCGAAACCCTCTTTTGCCATTCCTAAAGCTATGATTAAGTCGATATCATCTACCGAAGTCATATCACGCAGATAATTTACGACTAAATCACGTTCACGCGAATTATCGTTTACCAAATCGGCTACTTTAATGGTTTTGCCATCGGTGTGACGTTTCAAATAGATAACCTTTGTATCGGAATCTACTTTAATCACGTCGCCAATAGCATCTAAAATGAAATTTACTTCATCGTATTTTCGTTTGAGTGATTCGCCCGAATTTACATTTGGAATGTGTAAAATGGTTTTTTTATCGGTGTTTAATACGTCAAGAATGGCTTCGGTGTAATTTCCCTGATAGAAATTATATCCTATTCCTAATGATTTAAGGTAGGTATAACCGTTCAATTGCTCATAATAGGTATAAGTAACGTTGGTGAATTTCTCTTCGTCTTCGGGTAGAAGTACCGGCACGCTATCGCCACGGAAATATGAGCCAGTCATTGCCATAATGTGAGCGGTCGATTTTTCCATAATCAGGCGCAATAGTTCACCTAACTTGCTATCACCGTCGGCAGAAACATGGTGAAATTCGTCAATTGCCAATAAGCAGTTATCGAATGCCGATTCTTCCAACTCTTCAAATGCAAAGCGCAATGTGGCATGGGTACAAATCAGAATCTTTTCATCATTATTCATGAAATTACGGAAAGCCTGCACTTTCCCTTTGCTGCCATCATTGCCCGGAGTACAAAGATTGTAGTTGTCGTGAAGTTCCCAATTGGCATAGAATCCGTGACTTTTCAGGTCGGTGGCACGAAACGAACCCCCGATTGATTTTTCGGGAACGGCAACAATCACTTTTTTCAAGCCCTGTTTCACTAGCTTATCTAATGCGATAAACATCAACGCACGTGATTTACCTGAAGCAGGTGGTGCTTTCAATAATAGATATTGAGCATCTCTTGCTTCATACGCTTTTTCCTGCATTTCGCGCATCCCAAAATGATTGGTTTGGGAGCTTTGCCCTGTTTGGGCATAAGTAACGTGTACTAAATCTGGCATAGTTATTTTTTCTTTTTAGATTTCTTTTCTTCTGCAAACAACGTCCCTTTCTCTTTTTCCTCTTCAATCATTTGCTCATACAATTTAAACAGATATTCCAACCGTTCCTCGTCACTCTCGAAGGGGCGACTGCGGTAGCAACGCTCTACAGCTAAATCATTTTGGCGGTGGGCTTCACGCAAGCCATCTGGCATTTTATCTGGGTCGTAAAGTTGTGCCAATGTTTTTTCGGAATGCTTTTCACGCTCACCCAAGATATTATAAACGTGTTGCTCCAATTCCTTTTTCTGTTTGTCAGAAATTGGGGGGAAAGGGAAGGTATTGTAACACACAGATGTTGAGTATCTAATACTTGTTCCTAAGTATCCTCCAACACTTTTAGTCCAAACATTGTGAATTTTAGAAAGTATAATACCTAAGAAATAAGGGCTAGCATTATAGATTGCCTGAGCGGAATCAGATATTATTGTTTTCTCATCTAAAAATCCAAAAGGGATATACTCTCTTCTTTCAGAAGAAACTCTAGGTATAATTATTGAACTACCATCCTGATGGCTTCTTTGTGCTATTTTGTGTGAAGATTTACTGTATTGGTTAGTCGTTTTTGCTTTTGATTCAATCCTAAACTTAAAAACATTATTTATTCTTCTGTTAATTTCAGGAATACTCTTAGCAAATTCTAAATCATCATCTTCTATCCATAAACAATATCGTATTTTACCATTAATAAATTCCTCTGCTCCAAGAAATTGTCTTAAAAGTCTTTTGCTCTCAGGATATTCTCTACATAATTCGTCCTTCTCGCTTTGTGATAAAATTAGATTTCCGCCATCACGTGCCATATTACCCATAACCATAGGTGGAAGTATACTTATTGGTTTTTTTGACTCCTTTACAATTATCGATTTCCCTTCGGTTAAATACGGTGTGATATTAAGAACGTTTCTGACAATTGTTGAGGTAAATAATCTTTTATAGTTTTTTTGTGAATTTTGAACTCCGATAATCACACAGATTACTCCTGCTTTATTTTTAGCATTATTTGACCATTTGAACGATTGATGTGCAAAGTCTATTTCTTCGTTTCTGAGAAATATTTCGGGCCAAAAATAAGCAATTTGACTTCCTTGAGAAATAGAACTCGTAGTGACAAAAGCAAATTTAGAATTAATTTTCTCAATGAATTTTGAACCTTTTATAAACCAACATAAAATATAATCAGAATCTTTGTAAACTTCCTTATTTTCAAACACTAAAGCCATATCACTTTTTTGTTCATCACTTTGGTTTCTTGCTCCAAGGTATGGTGGATTCCCTAAAACATAAATTTCATCCCCTTCATTTTTCGGGCAAACTGTTTCCCAATCAATCCGGCAAGCATTTCCATGTACAATGTTGCCAGTTTCTTGTAGTGGCAAAGCGGGTTTTACTCGTCCAAATTCACGCATAAACACCTGGTTCATTTGGTGTTCGGCAAGCCATAACGAAAGTGTAGCCACTTCGTGAGCAAAGTCGTCCAACTCTATACCGTAAAAGTTGCCAAGGTTTATTTCGGAGAAAGCAAAAGTGCCTAATTCTTTGAAAATAAGCATTTCCAGTTTGCGAAGTTCTTTGTAGGCAATAATAAGAAAGTTGCCACTTCCGCATGCTGGGTCAAAAATCTTAATTTTCCATATACGTTGAAGTAAAGCATTCAGCCTTTTTACATTACCTTTTGAGTTCTCAAATTCTTCTTTCAATTCGTCCAAAAACAGTGGCTCAATCACCTTCATAATGTTGGGCACTGAAGTATAATGCATACCCAATCCGCCACGGTGTTCGGGGGTTATTACCGCCTGAATCATCGAACCAAAAATGTCGGGATTAATATCTTGCCATTGTAGCGATAGGCCGCAATCAACAAGCATTTGTCGGCTCTTACGTGTGAATATAGGTGCTGCGTGTTGATTCCGAAATAAACCCCCATTTACATAGGGAAATGCTTTGAGGTAGGCTGGCAGTTCTGTAATAGACGCACGCCGTGCGTCTGTACTGGAATTCATAACCTCAAACAAGGTGTCGAGGTACACATTCAAATCGCTGCCATCTTTCTGGGTATGATAATCAACCGATTTGGTAAAAATATCTTTGTCTAAAATACCTGTATCTTCTGCAAAGTAGCAAAACAGTAAGCGTGAAAGAAAAACGTTCAGGTTATGAACTTCTTCGGGTGTGTTGGCAGGATTGTCTTTGCGTATTTCGTCGTAAAGTTTAGCCATGCGTTCGGCAGCCCTTACGTCGGCAATGTTTTCGGTTTGTAGTTTCGATTTTTCCATTCCTGCCCAAGGAAGAAAGAAATCGTTGTGTTGTGGAAATTCCAGTATCGGAATGTCCAACGATTCAGTGGTTTTGGTATCGTAGGCCAGCAAAATTTCAAAATTGGTTACCACAATAAAGCGTGGTGCTTGCTTGGTTACTTTTTCGTTGGTCTTGAGATTGTCTAATACTGTTTGCAAATCTTCTGTGGTAGAAGTAAAAGCCAGTTTTTTCTTTATAATAAGATTTGAAGAATGAGCTTCATTGGTAGTGAAAATCTCATTGGTACTTGTAAGCTGTAAACGGCTGATAGTTGCTTTGGGTGTGCCGTAAGCCAATAATAAATCAAAAATAAAAGTTTCTTTGTTGAATGATTCTACAAGCTTTTCGAGATTATCAGATATTTGGGCAATGTTCATGAAAGGTAGTATTAGATAATTAAAAATGAAAGGCTTGAATTAATACCACATAGACCAATTCATTATTCCATCGACAAAATTACACATTCTATTTCACACTTTATTGCATTTATAAAAATAAAGATTTTGAAGTTAGATTTCTTCGAGTTATAACTGGTCAAATAAGATAGATAATGCAGGATTTGTTTGTTTCGTTGACTTTAATTTGGGAGTAAAACGACTTTAAATTTCTGGTGGAATTGGTTCTGATTGAAGTTACATCTTATTACGAAGTTGGTCAATCATAAAATCAGCCATGATTTAAATAAATGAAAAAACAGACTGGGATAGTCTGTTTTTTTTGAATACTATATTATTAACAGTATTTCCTATTGAATCAATGTTCAGACGACATTTTCCTGCCCTGTAAATTGTTAAGGGTCATTGGATTTTTTACTGATTATAAATTACTTTTTCCTCCATCAACACTCCTTCTTTAAAGGTAAGTAACAATTCACTTTCAAAAATTGATTCATAACCCATGTGTCTGTATTCTAACATTTCTCCTTGTGGAATTATAATTACCCCACTAAACCAATTTGCAAATACATTTTTTTGACCTGGAAATAAATAGTTTAAATCTACCACTTCGTATCCTTCAATATAGGCTACAAGGTGAGTAAGATACAGTTTTTTATAAGCAATTTTCCACTTACCAAAATATCCACGCCAACAAGCGGTGTGAGGTGAGAAAAATCTAATATCCTTTCTGTTATCTAAATACTCATTCAATGGCTCTGATGCCATCGTAGTCTTTTTTCCTTTGTAAAGGAGTATTTCGCCTTGTTGTGCTGTCATATTCTAGGTATTTAGTTTTTAATCTCCCACAAAAATACACATTTGCTTTGGCTAAACTATTAATAAGTTTATAAATAAAAGTGACATGTTTAAACTTCCTCTAAATTAATCCAATTGACAAGATTAATTATGCTGGTTTTGTAAGTGATTTGATAAAATCACGTACATCGTTGAGATTGAAAAATAAACTATTACATAGCGTAATGCTCGAAATGTACTTGTATGAGGCCAACAAACGAATTGTTCGTTTGTTGGTGTTGAGAAGTTTTACCACATCACGGCTGCCGATAAAGTGATTACGGTTGTTGCTGAAATGTTTTTTTCGAAATTGACGAATGTCGAAAAGAATTTCGATTTTGTTTTGAGTGAGAAAAACAAGGTGTTTTTCGAGGTGTTTTTCGTCTAATGCTTCGAGGTGTTTGCGTTTTTGGTATGGGGATAGGGGTTTATTCATTGGATTAGTAATTTAGTATTTTGAGTTCGTTTGCTGTATTTGTCCAATTTGTAGAATTGATAATTGTGTGAAAAAGTTGGCTGGCGTTGTATGCTTTTCGAGATTCAAAAACAGTGGAACTGCTCCAAGTAGTAAAAAGCCTTAATGTAGTATTGAAGTTGCCCGAAATGCCTTTTCCATCTTTGCCTGGGCGTTGGAGATAAATTCTATCTCCTTTTTGATATTTTACTTTCCAACCGTGATTTTGAAGTAAGCCAATAGCATCGCCATTTAGATTGAAGTTTTCGAATACATTATCGGTGTTTTTGAAACGATTGTTTTTTAAGATTGCTTTCGGCTGCTTTTTTTCAACTAAAATTAAACTGAATGGTTTGGCATTTTCGTTGATATAAGGTTCGTTATCGTAAGACGCAAAACGCAATCTGTTGATATTTGAGCAACTTTCGTCAATGGTTATATCAATATGTTTAAATACTTCTTGCAATGCCCTGAAGTGCTCTAAATGTCTGATAGGGTCGAACAATGGAATTAATGCCCATACTCCTAAACCACTGGCTGAATAGCCACAATAAGCAACATTAGCAATAGAAGATATTTTTTGTTTGAGTTGAGCCGGGGTGTAATTTAAATTTTCATTGTGATTGATACCATCAACATCAACTGCAATAAAACCGCTGTGGGATTTGTTGAATAAAAGACATGGCATTGCACAAGGTAATTGGGATTTTAAGTCGTCCCGTTTTGTTTTGTCTTGAATTGCTCTTACCGCTTCGACTTGTTGTTTGAATTTGTCAGTAGTAATCCAATCATACAACGAAATAGGCATTGGGCTTGATTGGCTTTCTTTGTTACGACAGTAACAGATTTGTATGTTTTTGAGGTCCATTGTATGAGTGTTTTTTTTGAGTAAATGAAAGAGATAAATTGTGTGATTTCATTGAAAAGAAAAACTAAACAATAAACAGCACAATATCAACTAGATATAAATAATGAAACGTTTCATTGAGTAGATTTCATTTGTTTCATGCAATAATGAAAACCGCTTATATAGGATAAGCGGTTTTTCATTACATCAAGTAAGAGGTTCGTATTTGACTAGAAAGTACATTTTAGTTCTTGAATCCTTGCCTATATAATTTAGTTTTTGTAAATTGGACAGGTGGGTTTTCGCAGTGCGTGAAGTGCAGCCTACAAGCTGAGCATATTCATTGGCAAAATCTTCGTATTCCATCTGTTTATTTGGTGCAAGAAGTTTTGTACTAAAGAGTTTCATGTTGTATTCGAGCATTTCTTTTTTAGTCATTCTGTTAATCTCGCCATTGTGTACAGGTAAACCATCTTCAATTCTGAAACTGAATTCATCAAATGGCATGCTTCTGGTAGCATACGGACTTACATTTGAAACTTCTCCATCTTTTACAACTTCAAAAACAGTTTGGGATTTGTTCAACATTTCAGCTCCATAATGACCTCTTAACTCACCGTTTGACTTTCCCTCGTGCAAAATGCTAAGGATATGACAATTATTAGTGGTAGAGATTTTCATAAGTAAACCAACGACTGCTTTACTTTCGGTAGGGTCATTAAAATCTGAAATAATATCAACTCCACCATCGAGTACGATAAAATCAGAACAATACTCTTCAATTGCTTGAATTAGAATTCCTTTTCTATCTTGTACGTCGTATTCTCTTAATGATAGTACGCGAAATTGCTCTTTAAGATTTATCCAGCCCATAAGCTTGTAAATCCTTTTCATTACATTTACGACAAAGTATTTGCTTTGCTCAGTGTCTATTAAAAGGATTTTTGCAGCAGGGTTTTGATTTAAAACCAACGAAACAATGTAGGCAACAAAAAAACTTTTACGTGACTTTGCTTTGCCTTTGATACAGCTAATATCACCCCGACTTAATACTAAAACATCGTTTATTTTTAATATGGGGTCGGGCTCGGCTACATCTACACCAAAAATAACTTCGCAATCAGCTAAATTGTATTTTTTATTTTCAGTTGGTTTAGTATTATCCGTAAAAGCCTCTATTGTATTTATATTATTTAAATCTACAAGTTCATTCATGGTTTAAACTTCCTATAATGTTGTTAAACAGACTGATTACTTTAATTTGCAGCAAAAAGGAGTAAATAACTACAATGAAAAACAGTATAGATTTAGTATTTTTGAACTGCATTTTTATTGTTGCCCCTGAAGACTTTGGCGAGTCTAAAGGGGCTTGTTTTTTGCCTATCATTTTTTGTTTCCTCCCTTCAATTTGGCTTTTGAATAATTGTCGTTGAGAAGTTTTTCAATGTCACTTTTACGATAGTAGATTTTACCTGAAATCTGGCTGTAGCCAATCTTTTCTTCGTCCCTCCAAATTTGTGCAGTGCGTGGACTAATTTCCATTAGTTTCAGAAATTTTGGGTTTGATACAAATGGGTCATCCATTTTCATGTTTGATTCCTTAATTACATTTGTCAACTCTTCGAGCTGTTTGAATGCTTTTTCAAAATTGGTAGTTAGAGCCTTGGTAGTTTCTGATTTTACTTCTGCTTCTTCTTGCTGTTTGTAAAAGTCTGCGACAAATTTGTCGAAATGTTTTTCGTAGTTCATTATCGTTTAGATTTTCTAGGCGTTAATAAACTAACTGTATTTACATTCACAGAAATCTCAGAACGTGTTTGTTTACGGCCGGTCTGAATCCATTCGGTTAACTCCATTTCAGAGAAATAAAGTCGCTTACCCATTTTAGAAAATGGGATGGTACGTTTGCTTACGAATCCGTAGAGTGTAGGCACTGTTAAATTGACGAATTTTGCAGCTTCAATAATTGACATTGGTTTGTCGGAAGCTACTTGGCTGCTTTGTTGCGATTTGAGCAACAGTTCAAGTGATTCTACTTTTTCGATAAGTAGAGTGATTGCCTGCGGGAGGTTCTCGAAACTAATAGGTTTTTCCATTTGAGAATAGTTTTTTAAATTATTCTGCAAATGAACGAGGGGCATTTAAGGGCAAAAATAGGGGGGTACTCCCTATTTTAATTGATTGTAGTCATTTAATACATTTTCTTTGTGTAAATGTGAAGTGTATCGATTTTTATCCTCATTTGAATAATCATCTAAAACATTAATGTTACCTTTTATTGCTCTTGGTGCAATTCCTAGCCAAAAACCTATAGTATCATTTATTTTAGATTTAGTCATAGAATGCTCTTTTGATAAATGTTTAAGTAAACCTAAGAAATCAAACATTGCAATGGTATAAGGTATACCATTTGAATTCATTTTTTCAAATAAGATTGATTGGTTTTCGGGAGATATTGTCTTTATTTTAGGTAAACTTAAAAACCCGTATTCCTTTAAATCATTTTTTAGTTTTTCTAATTTTGTAGGTAATGGCAAAATTGAATTGTTTTGTTCATTAACAATGTAAGAAGATTCTCTACTTGTCAGACTAGCTTTAAATATTTCATAAACTGATTGTGTCTCTTTTATGAATAAATGAAAATGTATAGAGTATTGTTTCCATATATGGTCAGCATATTGTTTATCGAATATGTTCAATTCAAGATACTCCTTAAAACTTGGATACCAATTTATTTCATGAAACATTCGATAAAAAGTTTGAATTCGTTTTTCGGGGGTGTTTGATTTAAACAAATCTAAATAAATAGAAAAAAATCTGTTTATTTCTATGTTGTTAAGTGGACGAATGTAGTCGTGTAACTCTTTTTTGAAAATAGTTTGAAGTTCATTCTGAATAAAATCGTTGAAGAATGACGAGTTAAAATCAAATTCATAATAATCATTATCCCATTCTCTTTTAAATAAGATTGCCCAAAAAGCTAGAGTTATTTCAAGTTTATCAACCAGAAATAGTTCTTTGTTTTCACTTTTGTGTTTAAATAGATTAAAAAAATCAGTAATACCAAAATCAATTTCATCAGAAATCACATAATCCTGGTCTTCAGAATATGGAGATACTTCTGAATTGATATCTTCGAATTTATCATCAAAGAAGCTGTTTGAATAACTAATTGCATTTAAATTGACATTTTTCAGGTACGATTTATTTCCAGAATATATATACACAAGGTGTATAAGTTCTCTTATTTCCTTTGCAAAACATATAAGAGTATCTTTTATTAATACAGAATTATTT
>JBAXAD010000084.1:0-14434 GCA_037142715.1 Paludibacter sp.
ATTATACGGCACTATTGCCGCTTAAATGCTAATTATTTTTTACCGAACTATTGTTTTTATAAACATCGTATTAAATCAATCCTCAATATTACTATCAGGACTTAGTATATTTGATCATCAGGATTAACTCCGAGCAAGTATGTTACATCGAGTAACGATAAAACTTACTTTATTCAAGAACGATAACTCATAAGTGCTTACAATTTTATAACTTTGCAGTCCAAAACATTAGGTAACAATATTGCGTTACTAATGAGCTTGTATTCATCAATTTGTAGTTTCAAACTGAAATTATGAATTGTGCATTATTAATTATGAATTAATTTTAAAGATGGATTTTAAATACGACGTTATCGTCATAGGTGCTGGTCATGCGGGCAATGAAGCCGCTTGTGCAGCAGCCAATATGGGCTCAAAAACCTTGCTCATCACCATGGACATGAACAAGATTGGTCAGATGAGCTGTAATCCTGCCGTGGGTGGAATTGCCAAGGGACAAATAGTCCGTGAAATCGATGCATTGGGTGGCTATATGGGAATTGTTACCGACCGTAGCGCGATACAATTCCGCATGCTCAATCGCTCCAAAGGTCCAGCCATGTGGAGTCCACGCTCCCAAAGTGACCGCCATCAATTTATACAAGAATGGATAAAAACCGTTTCCAACACAGATAATCTATTTATCTGGCAAGATACCGTAAAGGAATTGGTGATTGAAAATGGTTTGGTTACTGGCTTGAAATCGGCAATGGGCATTCATTTTCGTGCCAAATGTGTCGTACTCACCGCCGGAACTTTTCTGAGTGGGCAAATTCACATTGGAAAAAATCAAATGACTGGAGGCAGAATTTCTGAACCAGCATCGTTTGGACTTACGGAACAGCTCAAATCCATCGGCTTTTCTACCGATAGAATGAAGACTGGAACACCTTGCCGTATTGATGGAAGAAGCATCGATTTCAGTAAAATGACTGAACAAATCGGAGAAACTGATTTTCATAAGTTTTCATTCTTGGAAGAATCAAAGCGTGAATTGAAACAAATGAGTTGTTGGATAACCAACACGAACGAAAAAACGCACGATGAGATAAGAAAAGGTATTGAATTCTCTCCCCTATTCAACGGACAAATTCAAAGCATTGGTCCGAGATACTGTCCGAGCATAGAAACAAAAATAGTGACTTTTGCAGACAAATTATCTCATCAACTATTCTTGGAACCGGAAGGCGTAGACTCAAGAGAATTCTACGTAAATGGATTTTCATCCTCGCTCCCACTCCAAACTCAAATTGCAGCCATTCAAACTGTGGAAGGTTTGGAAAATGCACAATTGTTTCGTCCTGGTTACGCTATCGAATATGATTTCTTCGACCCAACACAATTAAAACATACGCTGGAAACGAAACGAATCAAGAATCTTTTCTTCGCTGGTCAGATAAATGGAACTACTGGTTATGAGGAAGCAGGCGGACAAGGATTGATTGCAGGTATCAATGCACACATTAATTGCGTGGGCGGAAATGAATTTACCTTGGCGCGTAACGAAGCATACATTGGCGTACTCATCGACGATTTGGTTACCAAAGGGGTTGATGAACCCTACCGTATGTTTACCTCACGGGCAGAATATCGTTTGATACTTCGACAAGATGATGCAGATATGCGCCTGACCGAAAAAGGATATGCACTTGGTTTGGCAACGAAAAATCGGTTAAACCAATTAGAAACAAAAAAAGAGGCACAAGCAAGACTTACGAACTTCATCCAAAACACTTCGATAAAACCGAGCGATATAAATGATTTCCTTGTCTCGCGAGATTCTTCTGAATTAAAACACGGCTGCAAATTATCGGATTTGGTATTGCGTCCACAACTTGGCATTATCGATTTGGCGAAAGCAGTTCCGGCGTTGCAGGTTGAAATAGATTCAATTGCATCGAGAACGGAAGAAACGATTGAAGCTACCGAAGTTCTTTTGAAGTATGAGGGTTATATTGTCCGAGAGAAACTAATCGCCGAAAAGCTACAACGACTCGAAAACGTGCTGATAAAAGACCGAATTGATTATACAACCATTCAATCTTTATCAACCGAAGCACGCCAAAAACTCACGAAAATCGCTCCAGAAACCATCGGGCAAGCAAGCAGAATACCGGGCATTTCACCAAGTGATGTAAATATTTTACTAGTGTTGCTAGGCAGATAAATAGTACTTATGATTTTCGAATTACAATCAAAGACTAGACATCAAGCACTCTTTACAGAAGGAACAACGACTATGTTCCACGTGGAACTACCCTACATTGTTTTGAGTAAAGACGACCTTCAATTAAAGACTCAACCAGAAGTATAAAACACAAACAGCTCTGAAACAACAATTATAATACGTTCCACGTGGAACACTCGCAAACATGAAGCTCAATAAAACATTGATAGATGACGTAAAATCACTTCCGGACAAACCGGGAGTATATCAATATTACAATATAAACGATGAGCTAATATACGTTGGGAAAGCAAAGAATTTGAAGAAAAGAGTAAGTTCTTATTTCAATAAAATTCACGATTCGGGAAAGACAAATGTACTCGTAAAAAATATTGTGTCATTAAGATATATTGTTGTAGACACTGAGGAAGATGCATTGTTACTTGAAAACAACTTAATAAAACAATACCAACCACGATATAATGTTTTACTAAAAGATGGCAAGACTTATCCCAGTATTTGTATTACAAAAGAAGAATTTCCACGAATATTTAAAACCAGAAACATATATAAAAATGGAGCCACTTACTATGGTCCATACAGTTCAAATTACACTTTAAATTCAATTCTAGAAATTGTTCATGAACTTTTTCCTATACGAACTTGCAAATTAGCTTTAAACAAAGAAAATATTGAAGCAAAGAAATTCAAAGTGTGTTTGCAATATCACATACATAAATGCAAAGGACCTTGCGAAGGAAAAGAAACAGAAGAGGAATATCGAAAGTACATAGAGCAAATAAGCCAAATTATTAAAGGCGATGCCAATGAAATTAGCAAAATTTTATTGGAACAAATGAAAGTTTTAGCAACAGAATATAAATTTGAGGAAGCTAATTTAATCAAACAAAGATATGAATTGATGGAAAGCTATAAATCTAAATCAATTATAGCCAACACAATTGTAGAAAACACGGATGTATTTGCTTATGATGAAAATGATAATACAGCATTCGTAAATATACTTCGTATATCAAAAGGTTCAATTATTCAAGGTTACACAATTGAATATAAGAAAAGAATGGAGGAAGAGAAAGAGGAGATATTGGCTTTGGCAATTGTTGAATTAAGGGAACGATTTGGGAGTAATTCTAAGGAAATAATTGTGCCTTTTAAAATAGATTATCCTATTAAAGGAGCAAATATAGTGATTCCAGAACGTGGCGATAGGAAAAAATTATTGGAACTATCAATTCAAAATGTACGTCAATACAAACTTGACAAGTTGAAACAGGCAGAAAAATTGAATCCAGACCAACGCAATATGCAGCTGATAAAAAGTATTCAAGATATATTGCATTTAGAAAAAGCTCCTGTAACTATTGAATGTTTTGACAACTCTAACATATCGGGCACAGATGCTGTAGCAGCTTGCGTAGTTTTCAGAATGGGAAAACCATCGAAAAAAGATTATCGAAAATACAATATAAAAACTGTTATTGGACCAGATGATTATGCATCGATGAAAGAAGTTGTGCGACGAAGATATACTAGAATGCTAGAAGAAGAAACTCCATTGCCCAATTTGATTATTGCAGACGGTGGAATTGGTCAAATGGAAGTAATCAGACAAGTGATAGAAGATGAATTGAAAATCAATATTCCAATTGCTGGATTGGCAAAGGATAAAAAACATCAAACACGTGAATTGCTGTTTGGATTTCCACCAAAAGAGATCGGTTTGAAGCCAACAGACCAGCTTTTTAAATTATTGGCAAGTATGCAGGAAGAAGTGCATCGGTTTGCAATAACATTTCATCGCGACAAAAGAAGTAAGACTCAAATTGCATCAGAATTGGATTCCATACCAGGAATTGGTGAAAAAACAAAGAATAAGTTAATTTTGAAATATAAGAGCATAAAACGAATTAGATTGGCTAGTTTGGATGAACTTATTGAAACCATTGGAACTAACAGAGCTACAATTACTTACAACTATTTTCATGATGTTTTGAAGCCCTGAGAATCACATATTTATTATTTATTGTACCTTTGTGCTGAAATACAATAAGGAAAATGACAGTTATTATGCTAAAAATAAAATCACTCGATACAATTCAAGAAACAGCAAAAGAATTTATTAACCAAATAGGGAATAATACCATTTTTGCATTTAACGGATCAATGGGAGCTGGCAAAACAACTTTCATAAAAGCGATTTGCGAAGTGATGGGTGTGAAAGAAACGATTAACAGCCCTACATTTTCAATTGTAAATGAATATGAAGCAGCGGACGGTAGAATCATTTACCATTTCGATTGTTATCGCATTAATAAAATTCAGGAGGCGCTTGATTTGGGTGCAGAAGAGTATTTGTATAGTGGTAATTTGTGTTTTATAGAATGGGCGGAAAATATAGCTCCTCTCCTACCCGATTCGATTGTAAATGTAGACATAGAGGAAATAGAAAATGGAGAAAGAAATGTAAAAATGAAAGAATGTAGAATGTAAAAATGTAGAATGAAAACAAAAAAGAAAAGCTCTATTATGGAGCAAGTAAAAGCGGCTCGAAAGCAAAGCCGTGAAGAAGAGCTAAAGGCTCATGGAAAATCTATCAACTACCCGAAAGTAATAGATTCGAAAAATGTATATAACCGCAAAAAAAATAAGGCAGACGATGAGGTTCTGCCTTATTTGTTTTTAGGAAGACAGAATTCTGATTCTGTCAAAATGATATAGCGGAATTGGAATTCCACCCTCCCAAATCTTACCAAATACTCACTCGTTTTTCGACAGGAACAAACATCTTGTCGCCTTCTTTAATACCGAATGCTTCGTACCAAGCAGCTATTTGAGGTAAAGCACCATCCACACGCCATTTTCCGAGCGAATGCGGGTCTGATTTAGTCAATACGAGTATTTCTTCAGGACGAATGTTACTTGCCCATACAATGGCATAAGAAAGGAAAAAACGTTGTTCTGGTGTAAATCCATCTATCTTTGAAAGTGGCGCAGAAGCTGTAGCACTTTTAAAAGCTTGGTATGATACTTGCAAACCTCCATGATCAGCTATATTTTCACCAAGAGTGAATTTTCCATTACCATGCACTCCTGGAGCAACAAATATTGAATCAAAAAACGAAGCCATAACACCTGCTCGTTTATCAAAATTCTTTTTATCGGCAGCTGTCCACCAATTTTTCAAGTTACCTTCCTTATCAAACTGACAGCCTTGGTCATCAAAACCATGCGTCATTTCGTGACCAATCACCACGCCAATTGCACCGTAATTAAAGGCATCATCGGCACTTTGATCAAAGAAAGGATATTGTAAAATTCCAGCAGGGAAACAAATTTCGTTAGTGGAAGGGTTATAATAAGCATTTACGGTTTGAGGTGTCATTAGCCATTCAGATTTATCAACTTTCTTGCCCTCTTTTCCAAACATATAAGCATGTTCAAAACGATTAGCCCGTTGGATATTAGCAAAATAAGAATCCTTTTGAATGTTTAATTTTGAATAATCTCTCCATTTGTCAGGGTAGCCAATTTTTACATAGAAGGTATTTAGTTTTTCCTGAGCTTTTACTTTTGTAGAATCACCCATCCATGCCAGAGCTTTAATACGCTCACCAAGTGAAACTTGCAAGTTATGTACCAATTTCAACATACGTTCTTTTGATTCAGCAGGAAAATATTTTTTTACATACATTTGTCCAACTGCTTCACCCAATGAACCATCAACACTTGAAACGGCTCTTTTCCAGCGTGGCTTTTGCTCCTTCTTGCCAGACAAAGTTTTACCGTAAAAATCAAAGTTTTGAGCCGTTATTGCGTCACTTAAATATGACGCTGATTCATCTATCAATTTCCATTGCAAATAAGCAATTTGAGTTGCTATAGGCTCGGTTTCGATTATTTTACCCACCTCAATCAAAGATTCTTTTTGAGAAACACTTACATTTTTGGTATTTTTCAAACCCAGAGAAGTAAAATAAACATTCCAGTTAATAGCCGGAACCATTTTTTGTAAATCAGCAACTGACATTTTATTGTAATTGGCATGAGGATCACGCAATTTTACTTGATCGTAAGCTGCTTTGGCCAATCGTGTTTCAATTTTCATTACTGATTCCATGTTTTTTTGAGATTCAGCAGCTGTAAAACCAACCAATTGGAACATTTTTACAACATGAATTTTATATTTGTCACGGATTTCTTTTGTATGGGCATCATTATCCAAATAATATTCACGCTCTTCTAAACCTATACCACCTTGATGCGTTTGAACCAAATTATCATTGCTGCTCATAGCATCTGCATCTAGATAAACAGCAAAATAAGGAGTTAAACCTGACAGCAATAAATCGGGAAGCAAGGTTGATAATTCAGAAGTTTGTTTTAAATCAGCAATCTTTTTCAAATCTGCTTGAATTGGTTTATACCCATCGGCATTTAATTTTGTGCTGTCCATAGCAAGATTGTACAAATCGCCAATTTTTTGTTCAATAGTTGCATTATCAGCCTTCTTAGACGCAATTTCTTCAATCAAACTTCTTAATTGTTTATGGTTGTTTTCCGCCAATTTGTCGAAACTACCAAAACGTGAAAATTCACCAGTGAGTGGATTATTTTTCATCCAACCACCACAGGCATATTTATAAAAATCGTCTTTGGGGGATACTGTCGTATCAAGGCTAGCTAAATTGATACCAGCGCCTTTGGCCGTATCCTTTTTGCTATTACATGCTGTTGTCATAAGCGCTAAAGCAATAATTGGAAAAATTAGTTTATTCATTTTGAAAATGTTAGATGATTAAATAATGTGCAAAACTAAATAAAGTTTTTGGAATATAAATTTATACAGAAAATAATCATTAAGCTATGCGAATTATTTTTTGGGAATGTCAAAAATCAACCGATACATTTGATTCAACATTATCAATTATTCTAAAAAGTTCATTCAAAGTATCGGCTCTAAGCATGGCTATTCGTGTTTCTTTGAAGTTGGGAATTCCTTTAAAAGCTGGAGTTGCAGCAAGATGTCTACGGGTATGAGTAATGCCTTTAAGATGCTTGTTACTAATGCTTTCTATTGTAGTATTGTCATCAATATCTAACCATTTGATAGATTCAATAATGTGTTCCTTGAGAACAGCTTTTTGTTCTTCAAAATTTAGAAATGAATGATGTTCACCGGTTTCAAAATACTTCTTTATTTCTGCAAAAATCCAAGGTTGCCCAATGGCAGCGCGACCCATCATTACGCCATCAACTCCATATCGATTAAAACAGTCTTTTACACGTTCAGGAGTGGTTACATCACCATTTCCAATGATTGGGATATGCATACGTTGATTGTTTTTTACCTCAGCGATTAATGACCAATCAGCTTCGCCAGTATACATTTGAGCACGGGTACGACCATGAATAGTCAAGGCTGAAATTCCTACATCTTGCAGTCTTTCAGCCAGTTCTACAATAACTTTACTGTCTTCATCCCAGCCTAAACGGGTTTTGACAGTTACAGGAAGTTTTACAGCTTTTACAACATCGGACGTTATCTGAAGCATTCTGGGTAAATCACGCAAAAGCCCTGCTCCTGCCCCTTTACCAGCAACTTTTTTTACCGGACAACCAAAATTCAAATCAATAATGTCTGGTTGAGCTTGTTCGGCGATGATAGCCGCATTGGCCATTGACGCAGGATCATGACCGTAAATTTGTATAGCAATTGGGCGTTCTTGGTCATATATTTTTAGCTTTTGTTGCGTACGGTTTATACTACGGATTAAAGCTTCGGATGATACAAACTCAGTATAAAGCATATCAGCACCAAATCGCTTACAGAGTAGTCGAAAAGCAGGATCTGTAACGTCCTCCATGGGTGCTAAAAACAGAGGATATTCGGGAAATTGTATGTTTGCTATTTTCATTTAAGAGCTAAAAAATAAAAATACAAAGGTAAGAAAATATATTGGGCAAATATTAGCAAAGAAACTGAATGATTTGTAATTAGAATAGTGTAATGGTTATAAACTTAAAATAAATTTCAGTGCTAAAATACATTTGTTTACCTTTGCAAAAAATACAATAAATGATTAGAGAAGATATTGAAATAATGGCGCCTGCTGGTTCTTGGGAAAGTTTAAGTGCAGCCATAAATGCAGGTGCGGATTCAGTGTATTTTGGCATTGAAAAACTAAATATGCGCAGTAAATCGAGCAGTAATTTTACGACAGAAGATTTGCGCAAAATTGTAGCCGTTTGCAAAGAAAACAACGTAAAAAGCTATCTTACAGTCAATACCATTTTGTATGATGGTGACATGACTTTGATGCACGAAATTGTTGATGTGGCTAAAGATGCTGAAGTTTCAGCCATCATTGCAGCCGATGTAGCCGTAATGTTATATGCCAATAGTGTGGGTGTG
Source organism: Paludibacter sp. (assembly GCA_037142715.1). Classification (GTDB taxonomy): domain Bacteria; phylum Bacteroidota; class Bacteroidia; order Bacteroidales; family Paludibacteraceae; genus Paludibacter. Next base: position 8,640 of record JBAXAD010000084.1, read on the forward strand.
GAAGTTCATTTATCAACTCAATTGAATATTTCAAACGTAGAATCATTGCGTTTTTATGCCCAATTTGCCGATGTGGTGGTATTAGCGCGCGAATTGAACATGGAGCAAGTGAGTGAGATTTTCCAAGCCATTGAAAAAGAAAATATTACAGGTAGGAGTGGCAAACAAATCCGCATAGAAATGTTCTGTCACGGAGCACTTTGTATGGCTGTTTCTGGGAAATGTTACCTCAGTTTGCACGAACAAAACGTGTCGGCCAACCGTGGTGCTTGTACGCAAATTTGCCGTAGAAGTTACACCGTTAAAGACAAAGAAACCAACATAGAGTTAGAAATTGAAGACCAAAATATCATGTCGCCCAAAGACTTGAAAACAATTGGTTTTGCTGATGAAATGTTGAAATCTGGCGTTCGGGTTTTCAAAATTGAGGGGCGTGCTCGCAGTGCCGAATATGTAAAAACGGTGGTTTCTTGCTACAGAGAAGCCATTGAATCATACATAGATGGCACATTTTCGGAAGAAAAAGTGGCAGCTTGGGATGTTCGCCTGAGCAAAGTTTTCAATCGTGGATTTTGGAACGGTTATTACCTGGGACAACGTCTCGGCGAATGGAGCAAAAATTACGGTTCGGGCGCCACACACACCAAAATTTACATTGGAAAAGTGACCAATTACTTTGTAAAACTTGGTGTTGCAGAATTTCTATTGGAAGCACAACATCTTGCTGTAGGCGACGAAATACTGATTACTGGTGAAACAACCGGAGCGTATGAAGACTTTGCAAAAGAAATAAGAGTGGAACTGAAACCGGTGGATATAGTTGAAAAAGGAACTTATTTTTCTTTGAAAACCAATGAATTGGTGCGGAGGAATGATAAATTATTTAAGGTGGTGCCCCAAACCCCTAAAGGGGCTTAAAAAAATAGTAACGGCTCTGAAAATATCTATTTCAGAGCCGTTACTTTTACAATACCTTTATCAAAACCTCCGAACTTGCATACAATTCACCAAAAGAAATCGCCTCAATATTATTGGCAACTAATAAAGCTTCTACTTCGGTAATAGCATGTTTTTCTACTGCTATTAATAATCCTCCGCTCGTTTGAGGGTCACACAAAATCAACTTATCACTCTCGTTTTTCAATTGCACCAAATGACCATAACTGTCCCAATTTCTGTGCGTTCCTCCCGGAATACAGCCCTGGTTGATATATTGCTGAACATCAGCAAAGACTGAAATTTTTTCAAATTCAATTTCAGCTGATAGATTACTTCCTTCGCACATTTCTGACAAATGCCCCAATAAACCAAAACCAGTTACATCCGTCATGGCAGAAATACCATAAATATTGGCCAACTCCTGCCCTATTTTGTTTAGTTTCGACATTGAGTTTGGAGCAATATCCGCATGTTCCGGAAGTAATTTTCCTTGCTTCTGAGCTGTTGTAAAAATGCCAACACCCAATGGTTTTGTAAGATAAAGCTTACATCCAGCAGTAGCTGTATCATTTCTCTTCAGTTTTTTGAGCTCAACGGTACCCGTAACTGCCAGTCCGAATATTGGCTCTGGACTATCAATGCTATGTCCACCTGCCAAAATAATACCCGCTTCCGAGCATATTTGTCGACCACCTTCCAGCACTTGTTGTGCAATTTCAGGCGCCAATTTATTGATGGGCCAACCCAAAATAGCAATGGCCAAAATAGGTTTTCCACCCATGGCATACACATCGCTTATGGCATTGGTAGCTGCAATTTGCCCAAAAGTAAACGGATTATCAACTATCGGCATAAAAAAATCAGTAGTACTAATAATTGCTGTTCCATCGCCCATATCATAAACAGCGGCATCATCACGACTGTCATTTCCAACAATTAAACGTGGATCGATAAGTGGTGTAAGATTCGTTTGGAGTATTGTAGTAAGTACTTTTGGAGAAATTTTGCAACCACAACCCGCACCATGGCTGTATTGCGTTAGTTTAATATCGTTCATTTTTTTTATTTGAGTTTTTCTATTTTCAACGCGTTTTCTAAATGATTTATTGAGGGAAGCGGAATTGTAATCACGTTTTTCCACTTTGGATTATTCATTCCTTTAGCGTATAATTTATCGTAATAATGTAAAGTTATCATCGCCACTTCGTAAAAATCATCTTGTTCCAAAGCAGCAATTGAATTTTTTACACTTAATCCACCAAGTCGTTGCGAAATTCTTAGAATAGAATCTGCTAACTTTTGCTTATCACAAATTCCATATTCTATTACCAAATGTTTTGCGCGCTCATATTGAGGTATTTCTATAAAATAAAGTTGCGAAGCTTGCATTTGTTCAAAAAACGGTTTGGGAATTTTCACTCGGCCAATGTCGTAACTTTCATCTTCCACCCAAATTGGTTTTGATAAATCAAGTTGCATAAATTCAGCATGAAGATTATTTTCAAATTGTTCAACCGTAGGTTGTTCAGGTTGTCCAATACCACCAAAAGCAGAACCTTTGTGATTTGCCAATCCCTCTAAATCAATTACTTGATTTCCCAATTTATTTAATTCCTCAAGGATATAGGTTTTTCCACTTCCTGTATAACCACCCAAAACTTTGATATGGGCAGGAGATGCCAAGTTATGTAACACATAATTTCTATATGCTTTATAACCTCCAATTATCAATTTTACTTCACTAAATCCATTATCAACCAAATGCTGGGCAAAAGCATGACTCCGCATCCCTCCTCTCCAGCAATGCACAATTACTTCGCCATTTGGAGCTACTTTGAAAGCATCATTTATAAAATTTTGCAGTTTGGGAGTCACATATTCATAGCCCAATTTGATGGCAACTTCCTGCGATTGTTGCACATAAACCGTTCCTACATGCGCCCGTTCATCGTCAGTAAACAAGGGAATATTGATGGCATTTGGTATGTGACCTTTGGCAAATTCGCCTGGCGAACGTACATCAATTATTGGTAAATGGAACGAAAAAACTTGTTCAATATTTATTTCAGAAAGCATTGTTGAAAATAATGAATTTAATACTAGCAAATACAAAAGTAATTCAATAAACGCATTTTGGTGAGTTCATTCACCAAATTAGGTCAATTTCAGTGAATCTAATTCACCGGAATTGACCTAATTTAAAATATATTTCTAGCAAATTACTTATTTATCCAAAACCAAATTGTTGAAATTATACCTAAAACCATTATTGAAATTACAAAAATACTCTGATATCTGCAAAGGGCAATAAAATTTTCTTTTGTAGTTTCTATTTTAAAAAGCCTGAGCCAAAACCAAGTAAATTTTTTATCTTTTACTTTTTCATACATTTTCTCTAAATTATTTTTCGAATAACTCAAAACAAATAATAAAATAATAAAGACACAATAAATAATTTGTATTAGTTCTTCTTGCATAATATTTTTAGCTCAACTCCAACATTCTCAATATCGGTTTTACTGCCTTTTCTCTTACTTGTTCATCAATTAAAATCTCAGGAGTTTCATTCAATAAACATTGATAGAGTTTTTCCAAAGTATTTAAACGCATAAAATTACATTCGTTGCAAGCGCAGGTGCTGTCGTTTGGTGGAACCGGAATAAACTCTTTATCAGGGTTTTTCTTTTGCATTTCGTGCAAAATTCCCGATTCGGTAGCCACCAAAAATGAATTTTTATCCGAAGCGGTTGCATAATTAAGCAATGCTTGTGTACTACCAATAAAATCGGCCATCAACAGCACAGTTTGCTTACATTCGGGATGAGCTAAAACAAGTGAATTGGGATGTTCGGATTTTAATTTCACCAACTTTTCAACCGAGAATTGCTCGTGTACATGGCACGCTCCGTCCCATAGTAACATCTGGCGGCCCGTCACACTGTTGATATAATTTCCTAAGTTTCTGTCAGGTCCAAAAATTAATTTCGCATCTTTGGGGAACGAATCCACAATTTTCTTGGCATTGGTAGAAGTCACCACCACATCGGTGAGTGCTTTAACGGCAGCTGTGGTATTTACGTACGAAATAACCGTATGGTCGGGATGCGCATTGGTAAATGCTTCAAATGCTTCCGCAGGGCAACTATCAGCCAAAGAACAACCGGCATTCAAGTCAGGAATTAATACTTTTTTAGAAGGAGATAGAATTTTAGCTGTTTCGCCCATAAAATGAACGCCGCACAATACGATAATATCAGCTTCAGTTTTTGCTGCCCATTGTGCCAATGCCAAACTATCGCCTACATTATCGGCAATGTCCTGTATATCGCCCATTTGGTAATAATGAGCCATTATCACGGCATTTTTTTCTATTTTGAGTTTATTTATAGCGTTAATTAATTCTGTTTTTTCCATTTTCGAGTTTTGTCAAGAATTTATTATTATTACTCTTTTTAATTTTTAAAAAAACTATTTGAAGATAATAATAGGCTGTTAGTTTGGTTGATAAAAATATTGAGAAATGCTTGTATAATTGCTTTATCAAATTTCAAAGCATTGCTTTAAACAAATTCAAATTATTTATTTTACTTCTAATAAATGGATTACAAACTTTATCAACATCCTGTTAGTAACTGCAAAGTTAGAAAGTTTTTATGAATTTGAAGCTAATAACTCAACAAATTTGGTTTAGAAAAAGCTGTAAGAAAAATGCTAACTATTTTGGTAGTATCAAAAACATCTTCTATTCGTAATAGGTTTGAAATATCCAAATAAACTTTCAATATTTGTTTCAAGGTTTATCAGGAAGTTTTCAACAGGTTGTTGATAGGTTTTGAGAAGGTAAAAATCAAGCCAATTCATATTAGGATAAAAAAAACGAGGAATATAATTCCTCGTTTTTTCTATCAAATATATTGCTATTATTCTAATCAACCATAGATTTTTCCCACAATCCAAAGGCTTACACTTGTAGGTAACCGATTGAATAACCAGCATATGGCTTGATATTGAATGCCAGGAATTACCACGGTTTTCATGTTTTTATTCATAACTTGTTTCACTATGGTGCTGGCCACTGTCTCGGCTTTCATGCCGTTTTGCTCATCTTTTTCCATCACTGCTACAGATTTTGTCATTGTTGCAAGGTATGGTGTGTTTTGCAATTTTGATTTTTCGGTATATTTACGAGCGGAGGTAAAATCGGTTTTTGTGTCACCGGGTAAAATGGTACAACATTGAATTCCAAACGGTTTTACTTCAATGGCCAAGGCTTGCATAAAAATGGATAATGCTGCTTTACCTGCAGAATAAAATGCTTGAAATGGTATTGGAACAATGGCTGCAACGGAAGATGTGGTTACAATTTTGCCATATCCTTGCGCCCTAAAAGTGGGCAAACAAGCCTGAATTGTTTTTACAGCTCCAAAAAAGTTTGTTTCCAATTGGTAACGCATTTCTTCATTCGAAGTATCTTCAATAGAGCCTGCTATGCCATTGCCAGCATTACAAATGACGGCATCTAGTCGATTATTTTCATTTAAAATTTGAGCAACTACGGCAGCAATTTCACTTTCAACGTTTACATCCATTTTTACATGAATCAACTCCCCCACTCCATTTTGAGCTTTTTGGGGATTTCCACCACGTCGTGAAGCTGCATAAACTTTCACTCCCGAGTTCATTAGTTGAATTGCTGCTGCAAGTCCTATACCAGCACTTGCCCCGGTAATCAAAACTACTTTTGTTTCCATATTATTTTTTGATTAAGAATTGTGGGCAAAGATACTGAATATTAAATTATTTCTTATTTCAATATAAAAATTATATGCTTAATTAATTTGCTACTTTTGTAGTTC
>JBAXAD010000085.1:0-14369 GCA_037142715.1 Paludibacter sp.
GTGAGAATACAACTCAAGTGGATGAGCAAAAACTTTTGCACCTGAAATAATAGTCGCTAGTTTTCTTTGATAAAAAGATTTCTTTATAATCGAAAAATCAAGATAAGACAAAGGATCAAATGCATAATTAATTTTTACATAACGTTTCCCATCAACCAATGAATCATTCCATGTAAATATTCTGTCACATTTATTATGAAAGTCGACATCCCAGTTGTCTGGTTTAATCATCTCATTTTCATAAGTGATTAAGTATTTCGAAATGCGAGCATTCTCTATGACCTGTTTAGCGCAATCGTTTTCAGGGCGAGGGCGATCCATAAAAATGACAGCATCCAAAGAGTCAAGAGAACTAACTTGATCCAGCGTAACAAAGGATATCGCGTTGGCTTTACCATAATTGTACAAATCAACGGACGATTGAAGCAAATTGGCCCCAATAGAAATATCAGAATTTTTAAATAAAAAACCGTTTGTAGACAATTCTTCATAAAAACATAACACTGCAACAATAATTGAAGAATTCATGTCCATCTGGCTATTATTAATTAGAATGTATAACTATTACGATTTACTTGCCTAAAGACAAGTCTATTTTTTGCCAATCAAATCGCAAAATACCAGGTGAATTTTTTGTACCATTTGACAATTTTGCTTGAGCTAAAGCAAGATTATGTGATAAGTCACGATTTAAATTTGTTGTGCCAAAACCCATATCTTCGAAATATATTGTATCACTGAATAGAATCCGATTTCCACCGTTGTTTTCCCATACTTTCGGCATGTATAAATCTTCATATCCATAATGACCAACAAAATCCTCATCGTACATTCCATGTTGTTTGAATTTTGCCAAATTCACCAAAAAAGTACAGGGCGCAAACTGTAGTTTTGTATTATTTGTAATATCAACAAGTTCTTTAATTTGAAAATAATATAAATTCATTGGTTGCAATCGATCCAAACTTCTCAAAATAGCCATCATAGGATCTATGTAAAACTTTTGATCAATATCAAAATACAGCGCCCATTCACCTGTTGCATTAAAAGTTGCAAGATTACGTGCTCCAGCCTGATTCCAATTTAATTCAGTTATAATACGAAAAACCTTAAGGTTAAGCTTCGTGGATATGGGTAATCTAGGCGACTCTTCAGAGCAGTCATCTACGAGCACAAACTCTACTTGGGACAAAAAATCATCAGGAAATTGTTCCCAATAAGAAATCATGCTCTCCACCATTCGTGGATGATTGTAATAATGACTAATAAATGAAAGTTTTACCATTTTAGTTCTCAATAATAGTGAAAGCCAGATTGTCAATCAAAGACGTTTTGTCATTTCAATAAACTCATGCAATTGATCTTTAAATTGATTCAGTGTAGGTATAAATACATACGGGTATTCAAAGATTTCGCCATTTGACTTTATAAGCTTCACGACACAGCCGCATAATTTCGCTTCCATCACAATCATACTAAAGTCGTCATAAATGTATAATGTATTTACTGAGCGCAATAACAATGCAAGATCTCTGCGGGTTGGCGGGTATGTTTTTGTAATTAAAATGCAATTATCTGGATGGCGACCTAAATCCTTGCCCTTTCCAATATACACAGCGTTTTTATTTTTAACAGTATTAGTATCATTAAAAAAAGGTTCGATCGATGGCACCTGAAGAATAGCGCCGTCGGTATAACATGAAAGATCCTTGTTATAAGCAATGAGTATCTCATTGTCAGCATACTTATGCTCTCCATGCCCCAGCTTTCCTGGTACGTTCATGATATAACGAACAACATGTTTTGCATTTAATATATTGCCAGGTGCAACTTCAGGATAAATAACGATATCATCTGAAAACTGATCAACCGGATAACCTTGAAACCATGTACAAACAATTGCATCCAATCCTGCTCGTACCAGCCATTTTTGTAATTCATACAAAACTCGAATGCCAGCAGAGTTATGTTGAAATGGTGGAGCCACAATCACATAGCGACGATCTACCACATTCTGTTGCACGTTAAAATTAGAAGGTGCATTAGGACATTCTATATAGTCAAGATTAGCTGAAAGGTAACTTGTTTTTATCAGCGCAGGCGGTAATTCATCAATCTTTTGCTTAAAAATATTTTCCAGGTCTTGTACAAACCGTGGACTGTCAAACAATGCACAGCTTAAATGAATATCTACAAGATGCTGTTTCATCGCAACAATTCGCTCGGGACTGTTGGCCAGTTCTACAGCTTTATCTTCGTAATCCTGTAGGTTGTATGTAATCAATTCTGGTAGATCGACCGCTTGCAACAGGCTGCCTGCCATCCGTGCTGCAAAAGTATGACCAACAGAAGTCAATAGTGGCAAACCTGCCCACAGGGCATCGCTTGCCGTAGTACCCGCATTAAAAGGCAAGGTATCCAAAAACAAATCAGCCACCTGATAGCGAGCTAAATAAGCATCTGGTCCAACCCGATCCGCAAAATACAAGCGTGAGCGCTGCACACCGTGATGTTCAGCTTGAATAGAGAGATTTTCTTTGACCTGATCGCTATCAGCAACCAGCCACAAAATGCTATTTGGTACTCTAAATAAAATACGCATCCAGCAGGCAAACATATCTGGTGTGAATTTATAATTATTATTAAATGAGCAAAATATAAAATTATCAACAGGAAGACCACAATCAGCTCGCTTAAGGCGTGGGCCAATAACACGTTTTCTGTCATTAACCTGAAAGGTATTAGATAGATAAAGCGGTTTCACGGTAAAAAAAATCGCTAGAGCAGGTGGTAAAACAAATCGATCGCACAACACATAATCGATCTCGGGTAAAGCCGTTGAACCTGGAAAACCCAAATAGGTCATTTGTAATGGGGCAGGACGGTACGACAAAATATTAGCACGCATACCTGATGTCAAACCATGTAAATCAATCAAAATATCGATTTCATGTTCACGAATGCACTTTGCAGCTTGTTGATCGTCAAGTGTGTTGATTCGAATGTGATGATCCATAGCAGAAACCATGCGAGCGCGAAGCGGTGTGCCATCTTCTTTGGTCCAGCAAAAGCCATAAACCTCAACTTTTTGTCGATCATGCAATTCAAGAAGTTCAGCAATCAAAATCGAAACCGCGTGTGAACCAAAGTCAGAGGACAAATAACCAATGCGCAAACGCTGGTGACCGTAACTTCGTTTGCTCGACATGGGTTGAACATTTTTAAGAATATTTTGATCAACAAAACGTTGAGAAGACGCTAATTGTTCAGCCGGGTCATCAGATGCACTAAGCATGGCTAAGGCGGAGGTCGCGTTGACCATTTCCTCATGGCTAATGCCTTCAACTGAGCTGTAAATCGGCCAGTCACATTGCTTTTGGCGTAAATGAACCCAGTGGGTAATAACCTTAGGTTGTTTAGGATTGAGCTTTAAACTGCACAAAAGCATATCTTGAGCTTCTGCATTGTGCTTGTAAATTTCCAGCAGTCGTCCCAGATTATTCAGTGCCTGAATATAAAACGGCCTATCATTTTCTACTGAAATATCAACAATGTCCAACACTTTTCGCCAAGTAGCTAAAGCCTGTTCAGGTTGGCCTTTTGCCTCTTGCAAGTTGCCTAAGTTCAAATGAGCCTCAACAAAATCAGGTTTTAAACCTAATGCAGTCAAATAAGCCTGCTCAGCAGCGGCGGGGTCGCCGACATTGCTCAAAGTAACACCCAAATTAAACCAGGCGGCATAGGCTATAGGTGACCGTGTGTGTTGAAGCCATAGCCGGTAAAGTCCAATAACTTGAAAGGGTTGTTGAGCCAATGTCAATTGCCCAGCTGCATTCAAAAGATCGATGATAGTCATCGATCCTGACTTGGCATAAGAAAAAGCAGGGTTGCTCTCTGACAAATGAGAATCTTGAGAATGTGTTTCCATTAATAGTATCAATAAATCTATTGTTGCCGATAAATCAGTGTACCTGATAAGAATAATAATCAAAAAAAATATACTTCAGCAGAAATATTTAAAACCAAAACAATCACGTACTTTTAGCATAATAAAAACATACAAATCCATCAAGAATAAAAACCTTCTTCCACAAGGGAAGAGATATTAGTCACACCTCGCCTTGCACGATTCATGGCGTAACAAGGTTCTTACAGTAGTCTTCGTACAAAGTTGAAGTCACTCTAGCCAAAGAACGGGAAATATACCCGCCAAGTTAAATGGCTAATTAAATTCAACAACAATAAAACTACACTTGAAATCTTGAAATTTGTCTAGCATGTTTTTGCGAATGCAAAAAAAAGTAATTTGTTTCTGTAGATAACTCATCAGAAATATCAAACTCCCTTAAATTTCCACAACTTGCAACAAAAACTTGGTAACCAAGTCTTCGAAATAAATCAAAAACTTCGTTTGGAATATAATTAAACTTCGCCGACCATTTTCTTAAAATCTCGGAGAATACAATAGGTTTATCCCTAGTAATTGTATCGATCGCACCTTGAAAAACAAATAATTCAGCGCCTTCAACATCACATTTAATAAAATCTACTCGTAGACCAGTCTCTGCTATATAATTGTCAAAAGTCTTAACTTTACACTGTGTAGTTTTAATATCTGTACGACCTGAAACATTGGTTAAAGATGCGTTTCCAGATCCCTCAGGATAGTAATAAAATGGAAACTCGCCAGTTTTATTTGAAAAACCAAAATTGTGTATCTTGATATTTGGCACTGAATTTAACTCAATATTTTTTTGAAGGTAAATATATGTGCTTGGAATAGGTTCAAAACTATAAATTTTTGCAAAACGTCGAGCTGCCGCGATATTAATAGAATACCAACCAATATTCGCCCCAATGTCAAAGTAATTATCTCCATCTGATACCAAATTTTCCATTACAATGGATTCATTCTTCTCGTAATCAAAAAAATTAAACATCTCAATAGGTGCAATTCGGAAATCACCAGGCACACACTCTATCCGAATACCTCGATCACGTGAAGTAAATATTAAACGCCCATCCTCAATCTCAATCTTTTTTATATTCGTCCGCACCAGATAATCTGCATAATCAAAAAGTGAAGCATGATGATCATCATACATTTTTTTGATAAAAGTTGGCTTGTCAATACATCCCTCATTATATCGAGCAAGTGTTGAATTTAATGAAATCATAAACATTAATCCCTTTATTGAAAATTAAAAATTAAAAAGGCAAAAAAGACTGAATAGTTCTACAAAAACCATCGTTTAGTCCAACTAATGGAGTCCAACCCAATTGTCGTATTTTTTCTATTGAAGGGCATGAGCGAAAAATTGGGCTCTTCAGGTAAGAATTACTGAAAATTGGCACATCAAATTGTAATTTTATACCAAATTCAGGATATAGTTTAGAAAGTAAAATTGCCAAGTCTCTTATTGATATTTCAGTACTAGGGTTTGCCACATTGTAAGCTTGCGCCTTAGCTCCAGTCAAAAGCACAGTTAAAAATCCAATGATTGCATCTGAAATATAGCAAAAAGGTCGCAGAGCTAAGCCATCGCTCTTCAAAACAATGTCCCTTTTGGCAACTACGTCTGCGACAAAATCTGCAAAAACTCGTCCATCATCAAGGGCCATACCTGGTCCGTAGGTATGAAACGGGCGAACCACGTTGACATGCAAGTTGAACTGATGCGCCCATGAGGAACACATAGTTTCACCAATGCGTTTGCTCTCTGCGTAACAAGATCTTACATTCATTGGATCAATATAACCATAATCTATTTCGCTAACAGGTTTACTGGAATCAAAAGGCACACCATAAACCTCACCACTGCTGAAAAAAAGAAAATTTTCAGCTTGATTTTGATATGCATAATTAAGCAAATACATAGTTCCAGCAGTATTTGCAAGCAATGTGCCCACTGGATCCACACCATAAAATTTAGGACTAGCTTGACTGGCGCAATGAATAATAAAATCTGCGTGAGGAAAATCGCTTGGTAGCGGCATTGAAATATCGTGAAACAAAACTGATAACTCTGAAAGTCCCAAATATGACGCAAGACGAAAATTAACACTTCTTGAACAACGAGCAACGCAAATTATTTTAATATTTATCCTGTGCATCTGACAAACAGTTATCAATGATTTAATCAGATATGCACCCAAAAAACCTCCGCCACCAGTAACAAGCACAGTCTTATTATGAAAACGAGTCCACGGAAGTTTCACTGAGGCTATGAAAACCAAATCTTCCCTGATTATTGGGTTGATTTCCGTATATAATTTTGCGATGTCAATCATAAATTACAATAAAACTAACAAGTCAAAAAAACAAAGTAAATTAGCATTAAATGCAATAAGTTAACTCGACAAAAAACAATGAAAAACCCTATCGAAAAAACGAAAAACAGTTGTTCGTTAACAACAAAAAAACAATAAATGAATTTAAATTCACAATTTTAGGTCAATGTTAATGATCTTGTATGGTCAAACTTAGATGAACGAATTTTAAGCAATTCTTCAAGACGTAAAGCCATTCCTTCCAAAGTTGGCAGGTCACGCTCTGCATCACAATACTGCCACTCACCTTTGTGTGCAAAAGCTGCAAGTTGAGCAAAAGCTGCTAATCGATCTAATGGTTGATTCTCTAATGCAACACTTGAATTAAGACCATAATCTTCGTTCCACAAGTCACGGGTAAAAAGGTAGTAGCCACCATTGATAGAAGAAGACTCAATCACTGGTCTAGGAGCAAATGCTCGAACAAGCGTTTCACCGTGACGCACACCGAGAATTCTAAAGCGCACTGGTGACTGTGTAGCAACCAAAGTGGCAACACGATTCTCAGCTTTGTGAAAACGCATCTCTGAGCTTAAGTCAACAGTACTTAACGTATCAGAGTAAGTAACAGCAAATCTCTCAACATGATCCAGCCAAGGTTTACAGGCCAATAAACGTCCAGCCGTTGTAGCATCAGGTAAAGTCTGAACAATTCTTACAGTAAAAGTTGCAAAATCAGTGGTTACTGTGTAGAACCCTGTTTGTCCTTGAACAGCAATAGCGCCAAAGTTTACAAGAGCAGGACCAAATTGTTCTCCTTGAATACCCGTTGCCAAAATAAAGTCTGTCGCACCGTGCAAGACATAGTGAAAAATGACCCACAAAAAAATTGGTTTATCAGCAACAATGATCAGACCCTTGTTAATGCGGCAATTTTGCTTTTCACTTAATACAATACCTTTCCCACCACACAAAACAACCACCGGCGTATTAATAAATACATTGCTCATTTTTGATCCCATAATTTATTTGCTTGAGCCATTTCAATAATATGCCGAACAACATCTTTTGAACCAGCACAATAGTCAAGCGTTAATGTATTCGGTATATGGCTTACAACAATTTCACACCCCGCAGCACGGGCAATCGCTAACGCACCCGCAACATCCCACAGTTTAGCCGCAAATCCGTAGGCTGCTTGCAGCTTTCCAGATGCCGCCCAGCAGATATTCAGAGCAGCACACCCCGTACGCAAACAACCACGAGTACTTTCGTTGATCTGCTTAAACAAATCATACTGTATCATAGATGCCCTGGCGGCAAAGCTTGCTGCAACTAGGGCATTTTCTGATGACCTGTGTGTGTGTGCAAATGGCTTGCCATTAAGTAGTGATCTTTCCGGAGTTAACGTGAAGTAAAGCTCATCCAATGCTGGGGCACAGACAACGCCAAGCTTAAACACATTTTTCATTATCAAACCGACAGAAACGGCATATTGTGACAATCCGTTAGCAAAATTAACAGTTCCGTCAATAGGGTCAACTGCCCAGAATATATCGGGGTTACTCTTAGCCGAATCAAACTTTTCTTCCGATATGACAGGTAAACCAGTAGTGCTTAATTTTTTAATAAGTAAATCACTGATGTCAATGTCAGTTTGTGTAACAATGTCACGAAAACTTCCTTTATTGTTTAATGACATAGTAGCGCTAGATGTTTCAGCAATTTGACACCCTGCTAGTACAGCGTTTAATGCTGTCTTGACTAATGTGTTTACATCAATATCACTCATGTGAAGTCCTTTTTTATTTCGCGTAATTCTGATGTGATTGATCCAATTTTTTCCCGCAACATAAGATCCAAAGGTTCACCTGTACGCAAACCCAACACATACCGATTAAAATCCGGTATTGTCATTGCATTGCGCATAATGCCAATATGCTGGTCAGGATCATGAACATTTTCAAACAGTAACGCACCTACAATACCTTTCAAAAGGTTCTGAGGTAAGACTCCAAGGGTAAGGCACATTTGTGCTGCACCGATCAAGCGGCCATGCAATTCAAGTTTTCGCAATGGCTCTCGCGCAACGCGTGCCACAGGGTCACACAACAATTGACAACGAAAGCGTGAAAGTTCTTTCAGTGCATACCAATCAAGAAACTCATGTGGTATATCCCATTGAAGCTTAAGCGTCTGCAACATCTCTGTCATTGCACCCTCAACCAATTGGGCCGCTTTAGGGTGCATCATCGCCTCATGAACATATGTGACACCCATTAACGCCCCTAAATAAGCAGTAATGCAGTGCGGAGTATTGTGAAGATAAAGCTTTGGAGTCCATTGGATACGAAGCAATTCGCCTCGGGTCAAGAAACTAATGTCGCTATGCAAGCCAGTTGGACCAAATTCTGCATAAAGTACACCGTTTTCAGTGGTAATAGCTAAGGGGTCTTGCGCGAGAAGTGCCAGCGGTGCAGTATTTGAAGTGATCACATCAGGCACCGCAAAATATACGGCATCATGCCCAACGATGCGTTTAGCAACTGCAACCGATTCTGGTTCGTTTTCGCACAAGATCAGTGGAATGCTTGAACCAGCCAGCATTTGTGCCGCCCTGTAAACATTGCGAGGTCCAACAGAAAAAAAACAAGCAATAGCATCCTGGTAGTCTGCCAGTTGAAAGGTTGTCGGCGTAAAAGCGGCTTTCACTTTAACTAACCTAGACTCATATACATCGCCCTTTACACGGTACGTCGTGTAAGCGCCATATGCATTAAGGCGATCGACAATTTCTTGGTTACTGTCGATGAAGATAAAGTCGTGTTGTGCCTCATCTAGCGTCCATGGCAAGTAGCCTCTGCCAATTGCACCAGCACCCATAAATAGAATTTTTGTTTTCATGAATTTAGTATTATAAAGTATTGTGCAGCCATACAAAAAACAAAAGTTTAAAGATCAACGGCAATAAAATCAAGGTTAATTAGCATCAAATCAAATAATTAAATTAACTTCAATATTATTAAAGACGTTACATTCAAAGCGATACGAAATATTTAAATTTCAACAAGAAAGCACAAGTGCAGAAATTAAAATGAATAACAATAAGTTAATGATAGTAAGTTTATGTAGCCAAAAACACTATCAAATTATCGAAGGTATTCATTTGCCACAACAAAACCAAACAGATAAATATAAACTCACAGAATTAAGTCAAGGACAAAAAATCCATATTTAATTCAACATAAACTACCATTGCCGACTCTTAATGCAGTTCGAGTTCATATCACATTGTCAAAAAAAACAACTATAAGATATTAATAAAACCTAAACATTAACCTTTGACTAGCGATGCTGTAAATTAGTGTCGTAAGCTGCTCAACGCGGCTGTAATAACAAATCAACACACCGCGCAGTGCTTACATTTTTTTTGCAACTGTGAACCAGTAAAAAACAATTATTATAACATCACAAGCTATTATGCTTTTATCGTAATACCTCTCTTCATCTCAAATACAATTTGAATCTGAATAACTAGGCTGCGGTGGAATCCATAGTCCCATAAATACCAAACTATTATAGACAGCCAGGTCAAGCCAAAGACTTACCTGTGTTAATTAAACAATAAATCAAATTAATTATAAATTCATATTTCTTGCCCGCGTCACCAAGGTTTTTGCTGAATCAATAAATATATTAAGATCAGAGGCATATTCAATATAAGATAATCCTTTTTTTAACCAAAATTCAATACCATCAAATGTGTCAGTAAACGTGCCAACACCAACATCTTTTGACTGACAATAAGTAACTATGTTTTCCATCTCAGATACTACTGACACATCCCAAATTCGGCCCGGTTTTCCTAAAGACTGTGATAAATCGTAAGGTCCAATAAATATTGACACACCAGATGGCAAAACTTCAACAATCTGTTGCAAATTATTCAAAGCTATTAACCCCTCAATTTGCAATATTAATTTGTTCGAAGTATTTGCATTTTTAATGTATATATCCTTGGGCAAGTCCGAAAAATCTGCGGCGCGTACAAAACGACAAAGACCACGCTCACCGTCTGGTGAAAAATATGTATGTTTAATCGCATAAAGTGCATCCTCACGTGTTTCAACATGTGGAACTTGAATACGGGATATATTTAAATCTCTACACCATTTAAAATATGCATCAACCTTTTGTGGAATTCTAACAACTAACGAAAGACTTCGTCGCTCGGCTGCAAGAATCAAAGGATATAAATCTCTAGGACTCAGTGGCGTATGTTCCATGTCGATCACCGCAAAGTCAAAACCGGAAATGCCAATTGATTCTATCATCTCAGGGTGCGGACACTTTACAAAAACACCAAGTTCACATTTATTACTATTCATTTTTTGAATCCTCAATTATTAACTGTGGAATAATCATCTCGGCAGAAAGTTGCTCTGAACTTAAAAATGGGTACAAGTCTTCAAGAGGGGGTGAGTAAAGAGTCCCATCTTTACGCAACTTAAGTGATAATTTTGGAATCAATTCCTGAAATTCAGGCATAGTAAGTTCAGCAAACACACATCCAGGTGCTTCTAAAATGTCTTGAATCCAATCATCTAAACCTTTAACATTACTGATGCATCGATATTCAAAACCAAACGCTGGCATTAGTTTTGAAAAATCAGGAAAACTGACACCAGTCTCAGGTGATGTTGCACACGCCTTACCTTCACTTAAAAACAAAGCATTGTGGGTATGTTTAATTGTCAAATAACCATTGTTATTTAGCAAAAAAATCTTTATAGGTAATACGTGATGTATTACTGTTTGGAGCTCCTGTAAATTCATCATTAAAGAACCCTCACCAACAATAAGTACAACTCTATGAAAGGGAGCGCCCAAGGCTGCTCCTATTGCACCAGGCAGTCCAAAACCCATTTCACCTAAACCTGTAGAAGTCAATAAACGTTGGCCTTCTTTGATCCGTATCGTGGCATGAGTACTAGTCAAACTGGTTCCCATATCGGTAACCACAATATCTGTTTTTCCAAGGTATTCAGAAAGCCTATCAACAAACCAGTAAGAATTAATCCCAACCGAACCATGGCTAGGTGCCTGGCTCATTGGATAACGTAGACGCCAATCCTTGCATTTATTTATCCATGCACTAAAATCTCGGTTATTTAAATTATCAGAAAGTAATTCGCATTCTAATACATTGATAAAATCACCAACGTTACCAATCACAGGCACATCAATTACAAACTTATATTTAGCAATTTCCGCTGGATCAATATCTACAATAACTTTTTTTGATGCTCGTGAAAATTCAGCATCTACATAGCCACGCTGAGGTAACGCTAAACGAGTGCCAAGAGTTATCAATAAATCACAATTTTGCAAAGCTAGGTTTGCCCAACGTTGGCCATACGTGCCAGCGCGGCCTACATATAAAGGGTGGTCGTCAGGTATCAGATCGGCAGCCTGCCACGATACCAACGCTGGAACACCAAGCGAATCAAATAGTCGGCGAAATGCAACCTCGCTATGTGCCAATCTGATACCGTGGCCAACCCATAAAAGCGGTCTTTTTGCTTCTTTGAGAAGTGCAATAGTAGATACCGCTGCAACTTTCATATTGCAATTTGATTGATTCGATAATATTGGAATATTATATCCATCAAGAAACTTAGGTTCAATCTGTGCCCACTGCATATCTTGAGGTACATCGATCCAAACAGGCCCTGGTCTTCCTGCATAAGCTGTATGAAATGCTTGCTCCAATATTCTCCGAATATCTGTAGGATGCATAAGACATTCAGCAAATTTTGTGACAGAACTCATTATATTAACCATGTCTAGACCCTGCACTCCTTTACCGCGTATCTCGTTCGGTTGCTCCATAAATTCTGATTTTTCCTGCCCCGCAATGATGATACAGGGAATAGAATCAAGGTATGCGTCAGAAACGCCAATCAGTGTATTAGCGGCACCTGGACCTCCTGTTACCAAACAAACTGCAGGCCTGTTGCTAACACGCGTAAACGAAAGAGCGGCCATAACGGCAGCTTGTTCATGGTGGGTACAGATGTACTTAATACCTGCATTGCTAACAGATTCAATCAATCGTACATTCCCAGCACCAGTAATAGTAAAAATTGTGTCAATATTTTTTTTTACCAAAAAAAATGCAATGTAATCGCTTAATCTCATAAATCACCTTAAAAAATTCGTCATCAAAAGACAACATTGATTCACAAAGTTTCGAGATACATCGATTTTATTAAAAATAAAATACAGCATCAACTTAATTATTACGAACGCAAATGTTTATTTGCAAAAATTTCAACTTGCAATCAATAATGCAACATCAAAAAATTACATAACAGCACCTAATTGCCATGGAACAAACTCATTTTGCCCGTATCCATACATTTCACTTTTTGTATTTTTTCCTGAAGCAATAGCGATCATCATATGGAAAATATCGTTACCCATTTCAGATATTGAAGAATTACCGTCAATAATTTCACCGCAGTTAATATCAATGTCATCTTTCTGCAAATGCCATAACTCAGAATTAGATGACAATTTTATAACGGGTGTAGGAGCACATCCATAAGCCGAGCCACGACCTGTTGTAAAACAAATCAGATTGGCACCTCCAGCCACTTGACCGGTCGCACTAACTGGGTCATAACCAGGGGTGTCCATAAAAACCAAGCCATTCTCTTTAACCGCTTGAGCATATTCATAAACTGCTTTCAAATTGGTAGTGCCGCCTTTAATCACCGCACCCAAGGATTTTTCAAGAATAGTTGTCAAACCACCCGTTTTATTGCCAAAAGTGGGGTTGTTATTCATCTCACCATGGTTAATTTCAACATAATTTTCCCACCAGCGAATTCGCTCTAATAACTTGTGACCGACTATCGAATTAATTGCACGACGTGTCAACAGATGTTCCGCACCGTATATCTCTGGTGTTTCGCTAAGGATGACTGTGCCACCGTGGGCCACCAGTTGATCAGCGGCATAACCCAATGCTGGATTGGCACTAATGCCTGAATAACCATCCGAGCCACCGCACTGCAGGCCAATTACAAGATGTTCGACATTACAAGGCTTACGTGTAATGGCGTTAGCTTGTGCTAAAAAACCTTTTATGATGTCTATTCCATGTGATACCGCTTTATGGGTTCCGCCGACATCTTGAATGTTGAACGTCTTAAAAATCGAACTTTCATGCAAGTCGTTATTGTCCATCAAAGTTGAAATCTGGTTTGCTTCACAGCCTAATCCAACCACCAAGATCGCTGCAAAATTTGGATGCTGAGCGTAGCCAATCAGTGTACGCTGAAGAAGCTGCATGCCAAGACCACTGTCGTGCATACCGCATCCACTGCTGTGAGTCAATGACACAACACCGTCAACGTTGGGGTAATCAAGCATTGGGCCAGCCGGATTATTACCTGCAAAATAGTCGGCTATTGCTCTTGCCACGGTCGCTGAGCAGTTTACGCTGGACAGAATTCCAATGTAGTTGCGTGTGGCAACTTGACCTGACGATCTTTGGATACCCATAAAATTGGCATGCATCCTAATTGGATCAGGTATTACATCAGCACTGAAAGCGTAGTCACGTTCAAATTCACCCATCACCAAGTTCTGGCTGTGAATATGATCGCCCGCCTGAATTGATCTTGAGGCAAAACCAATGGTTTGGTTATAGCGTCGCACGGGTTCACCTGCTGAAATATCGCGACGGGCTACCTTGTGGCCTGCCGGTATCAGATTATTAATGACTAAGCCATCTACCACAGTGCCGATCCTTAGTGGAGTCCGACAAATAGCCACATCGTCATTAGGATGGAGCAGTATCAATACATTGTTAGAAATTGCTTTTGTCATGTTTTCGTATAAAACCACATATCAATTGGTTATCGTAAGTTAGACCATACAAGTTCAGTATCATTGACCTAAAATTGTGAGATCAAATTCAATTATTTGTGTTTTGTTATAAAATCAACAGCTTACAACACTTTGAAAGTGATATCTTGAATAATTCATTGGAAAATTTAATTATTGCATTCAATGCAAAATAACTTTCA
>JBAXAD010000086.1:0-14331 GCA_037142715.1 Paludibacter sp.
TAAGATTAGCGTGTGAAGCCATTCGTAGCCATAAATCATTGGTCAGCAAAGCCGAAAACTGTGCTGCTATGAATCGGTTTTTGGAGAATAATTGTGCAGTTTGTTTCTGATAATAAGGTGCGTTGGCTACCAGCTCTTTGTTGAATATCAATACCGCTTCGCCCATAAGCAGACCATTCTTTGTACCGCCAAAACTCATAATATCGATGCCGCAATCAACAGTGGCCGCCTTCATGCTCACTCCCAAACTGGCTACAGCATTTGAAATTCGGGCTCCATCCAAATGTACGTACATATTGTTGGCGTGGGCAAATTGACACAATTCTGTGAGTTCTTTTATCGAATAAACAGTTCCCAATTCAGTGCTTTGGCTGATAGAAATCAACTTGGGTTGCGTGTTGTGCACATTGCCAATTCGTCCCAATAAAGGTTCTATGAGTGCTGGAGTCAGCTTTCCGTCGTGCGTGGGCAAGGGCAGGAGCGAGCAACCAATACTTTGTGTCGGTGCACCGCATTCATCAGCCAAAATGTGCGCGTATTCCGTACAAACCACTGCCTGAAACGGCAAAGTGCAGCATTTCAGGCAAATTACATTCGCTCCGGTGCCATTGAATGCATAAAGAACTGCTACTTCTCCAAACGTTTTTTCGAAAATCGTTAGCGCTTCCTGTGTATAAATATCATCGCCGTAGGAAATTTCGTGCTGTGTGTTGGCTCGTTGTAACGCATCAAAAATTTCGGGGTGTATTCCCGAATAATTATCACTGGCAAAGGATTTCATCTATTTCTAATTAAATATTTTCAACACCCAATTTTCAAATAAATTGTTGGCAATGAAAAGTGGTTTGTTGAACAATACTTATCTTGATATATAAAGCGAAATTAAAGCTTTTTAAAACTTAAACTTATCAAAAAAGCTTTTCGGTTTTGCTTCTTCGGTCTGAGCGGTTTCGGCTGCTTCTTTTGTCTCGGTAGACTCCACATCTTTTTCCTTGTATTCTCTTACTTCACGTTGTGGCGCTTCACCCTGCTCGTTTTTGATAAAACCTACCACATCTTGCAATCCTTCAACAAATTTATCAAAGTCTTCTTTGTAAAGGAATATTTTATGTTTTTCATAAGAAACCTGTACATCGTCATCCGTACCAACTACCTTCTTTTTGCTTTCAGTAATTGCCAAAAACAAATCATCGTTTCTACTTCTCTTTACATCCAAGTAATAAATGCGCTTCCCTGCTTTAATAGCCTTTGAATAGATGATTTCATTGTCCTTCTTTTCAATTTCTATTTTTCTTTTTTCTACTTCCATAATGCTGTTTTTATCTAAATAATTATATCAAAAATGATTAAATAGTCGTATTATCAACGGTTATCGTTATTAATCACAAAAATAGTTCAAAACTTCTTTGCTTTACTTTTTGAGCCCTCAAATTTCCGTATTTTTTTTGAATATATCAAACATTTCTTGAATTAAGAATGAAATAATTTTACAAGTGCTGTTTTTTTAAGAATAATTCCTCATAAAATTTTGTTTTTACAATGGTTGAATGGATAAAATTCTTGTTAGGTTACAGATATTTAATGATAGAAATAAATAAAATGGTTAATGCGATTTGCATCTTATTTCTTGTATTATGCATGTAACAAGGTATTTATATCTAATTGAATGATAATATGAAATGTATATAATAGCCAATATGATTGGAATACAGAATATTTAATTTTGAAAAGTAGATATTTACAAAAAATCTTGTTATTTTTGTGAGTTCAAAAATAGCTTGTTCATTGTTATTGCAAATTGAACAAAATAATGATATTTAAACTGTTATCCGATTTAGAAACTATCAAATAATTAATACAAGAACCATGGAAACTACAATTAAACTTTATTCCCTTAAGGCTGTCGAAATTAAATCTTATGTATTTGCACTTCTGTTTGTTGGTGGAAACATTGTGCTTCCTCAGTTGTGTCACTTGTTACCAATTGGTGGTCAAATTTTACTGCCCATTTATTTTTTCACCCTTATTGCTGCTTATAAATATGGTTTTTTCACTGGATTGCTCACTGCAGTAGCCTCACCACTCATCAATCATGCTCTTTTTGGAATGCCAGGCACCGAAATGCTTACTGCCATTCTTATCAAATCGGCTTTATTGGCAGTGGCAGCAGCTTATATGGCTCAAAAAACAAACAATTTAAAATTGCAAAGTCTTTTGGCTGTAATTGTTTTTTATCAAGGTTTAGGAATGATGGCCGAATGGGCAATAACAGGAAGCTTTTTTGCAGCAATGCAAGATTTACGTATTGGTGTTCCCGGTATGTTGCTTCAATTGTTTGGTGGATATTTATTGCTAAGAGCAATGAAGAAATAGAAGAAATCATTAGATATTTGCAAATAAAAATGCTGCAATTCGTTTTATCGAATTGCAGCATTTTATTTAAGCTGTCAACTATCAATTGATAACTGTCAACTAATTAGATTCTAGCTTTAATCGCTTTTGTTTCAGCTTCAAATCCTGGTTTTTCCAACAAAGCAAACATGTTTTTCTTGTAAGCTTCCACTCCTGGTTGGTCGAATGGATTCACTCCCAACACATAACCGCTGATACCGCAAGCTTTTTCGAAGAAATAAATCAATTGACCTAAATAATATTCGTTCAAACGAGGAATTTCCACTTTCAAATTAGGTACGCCACCGTCAACATGCGCAATCATAGTACCCAATTGTGCCATTTTGTTTACTTCGTCAACACGCTTTCCGGCAAGGAAATTTAATCCATCCAAGTTATCTTCTGATGTTGGGAAAATTTTGGTGTAATTGCTTTCTTTGATAGAAATAACGGTTTCGAAAATAGTGCGTTCACCTTCCTGAATCCATTGACCCATAGAGTGCAAATCAGCCGTAAAATCTACTGCAGCAGGGAAAATTCCCACGTTGTCTTTTCCTTCGCTTTCGCCGTAAAGTTGTTTCCACCATTCGCCAAAAAAGTGCATTTTTGGGTGGAAGTTAACTAGAATTTCAATTCCTTTTCCGTTTTTGTACAATTCGTTACGAACAGCAGCATATTGAGCAGCTGGATTTTCTTCGAAAGCAGTTTCCAATCCACAAACCGTTTCCATTTCTACAGCACCAGCTACTAACTGACGAATATCCATTCCGGCAACAGCGATTGGAAGCAATCCAACTGGAGAAAGAACAGAATAGCGACCACCAATGCTGTCTTCGATAATGAAAGTTTTGTAACCTTCCTGAGTTGCCAAAGTACGCAATGCACCACGAGATTTGTCGGTAATGGCAACGATCAATTGTTTAGCAGATGCCTTACCTTGTTGCTCTTCCAATTGGGTTTTCAACAATCGGAAAGCCAACGCTGGTTCAGTGGTTGTACCTGATTTTGAAATAGAAATGATACCAAACTTTTTGGTTTTCAATAGTTCTTGCAATTCGTACAAGTAATCTTCGCCGATATTTTGACCAGCAAAAATTGTAATTGGCGCTTTGCGTTCTGTTTCCAACCAATCGAAGCTGCTTGAAAGTGCATCGATTACCGCTTTTGAACCCAAATAGCTTCCACCAATACCAATCACTACAACCACTTCGCAATTGTCGCGTAGGATTTTGGCAGTGCTTTCGATGTCTGATAAATGCGCTTCGTCAATTGACGATGGCAAGTTCAACCAACCCAAGAAATCACTTCCTTTGCCAGAAGCATTGTGTAAGGCTACATTGGCAGCAGCAACTTGAGCTTTGTAAGCAGCTACATTTTCTTTGGTTACACATCCAAAAGCTTTGTCGATAGATAATTTAATATTTTCCATATTTTTTTGTCTAAAGTCGCTAGTCTCCGGTCAACGGACTTGGCTATTTGTTATTAAAAATTATTTTCAAATTATATTATGTTGTAAAAACTGATATTGTACAGGAGTCTGGAGACTGTTGACCAAAATATTATTTTAGCTTTTCCGTCAATTTTCTTATTTCCATCATTGGTGACGAGCGATTGTAAAGAATTTCATACACCGCATCCACTATGGGCATACTCACATGGTATTTTTCGTTCAATTCCCGAATACATTTGGTGGCATAATAACCTTCGGCTATCATTTCCATTTCTATTTGGGCCGTTTTTACTGAATATCCCTTGCCAATCATTGAACCAAACAAGCGGTTTCGGCTAAATTTTGAATAAGCCGTAACCAATAAATCGCCTAGATAAGCTGATTCGTTGATATCGCGATGCATAGGATTTGTAGCGTTGCAAAAGCGGCTCATTTCTTGTATGGCGTTGGAAACCAGCACCGCCTGAAAGTTGTCGCCATATTTCAACCCATGACAAATACCTGCCGCTATTGAATAAATATTCTTCATTACCGATGAATATTCAATCCCCATGATGTCGTCACTGATAGAAGTGCGGATAAAACTGGTGTTGAAGCGTTGCGCCACAACACGGGCTTTTTCGCGTGAACTGCAACCGATTGTCAAATAAGAAAGGCGCTCCAGCGCAACCTCTTCGGCATGACAAGGGCCAGCTAGCACGGCTATATTATCTTTAGGGACGTTATAGAATTCCTCAAAATAATCGGAAACAATCATATTTTCATCCGGCACAATACCTTTGATGGCTGTAATAATAAATTTCTTGTCCAGTTTCTGTTTTAGCTTTTTCAAGTGTTGTTTCAGAAAAGGAGAAGGCGTGGCAAAAATTAAAATATCCGACGTGCGCACCAATTTATTAATGTCACTTGTAAAATGTATCCTGTCTGTATCAAATTTTACGCCCGTAAGATAAGATGGATTTTTGCTCAACCGCACAAATTCATCTATTTGTTCCTGTCGGCGCATGTACCAATTAATGCTATCCGAATTGGTAAGCGCAATTTTGGCTATCGCCGTTGCCCAGCTACCACCTCCAATTACCGCAATTTTACTTTTTTCGTTCATGTACCCCTAGCCCCTAAAGGGGAATTAAGTTAGTTTTGATTTATATAAAATTCTCCATATAGGAAAGTTTTAATTTGATGGTAGTAACCCAGTTCCCCTTTAGGGGTTAGGGGTCTTACGCTTTCGCAATCCACTCAGCCACTTCTTCTTTCGAAGGATTGGTCAATCCCAATTTGTTCTTTTTATTTAATCCGCAAATGTCTTGGTGGAACTTGTTTGGATTCAATCCTTTCAAATCTGCCACCATCACAATACCCGCTTTTTGAACCACTTCCACCCAAGCTTCGGGAATTCCCAATGCCATGAATTTATCTGGACCATCTTTTTTGGCAGCTTTTTCGGGCTTCATTTGAGGGAAAAACAATACTTCCTGAATGGCTTGTTGACCAGTCATAAGCATTACCAAACGGTCCATACCGATACCCATTCCAGAGGTTGGTGGCATACCGTATTCCAATGAGCGTACAAAATCCATGTCGATAAACATGGCTTCGTCGTCGCCTTTTTCGCTCAGTTTAAGTTGTTCCTGGAAACGTCCCAATTGATCAATCGGGTCGTTGAGTTCCGAGTACGCATTTGCCAACTCTTTACCGTTCACCATCAATTCGAAACGTTCAGTCAGTTCAGGATTATCGCGGTGACGCTTACACAGCGGGCTCATCTCGCGTGGATAATCGGTAATAAATGTTGGTTGGATATAATTTCCTTCGCATTTTTCACCGAAAATTTCATCTATCATTTTGCCTTTTCCCATGGTTTCGTCGGCTTCAATGTGCAATGTTTTACACACTTCACGCAGTTGCACTTCGTCCATACCGTTGATGTCAATACCTGTATATTCCAAAATGGAATCTATCATTGAGATGCGTTTGAACGGTGTTTTGAAACTAATCAATTTATCGCCCACTATTATTTCGTTGGTACCATTCACTTCCAAACTGATTTTCTCAATCATTTTTTCAGTGAAATCCATCATCCAGTTGTAGTCTTTATAGGCTACATAAATTTCCATGGCGGTAAATTCCGGATTGTGTGTGCGATCCATTCCTTCGTTACGGAAATTTTTGGAGAATTCGTAAACGCCTTCGAAACCGCCTACAATAAGGCGTTTCAGGTATAATTCGTTGGCCACGCGGAGGTAAAGCGGAATGTCCAAAGCATTGTGATGCGTCATAAACGGACGTGCAGAAGCACCACCGGGAATGGATTGCAGCACAGGAGTTTCAACTTCGATATATTCTTGCGCATTGAAATAATCGCGCATCACCTGGTACACTTTCGTGCGTTTGACGAAAATATCTTTTATGCCTTCGTTCACTACCAAATCCACGTAGCGCTGACGATACCGTTGTTCTGGGTCTTCGAAAGCATCGAAAGCCACGCCATCTTTGTATTTTACTATTGGAAGTGGACGTAGCGATTTGCTTAATACGGTCAATTCTTGCGTATGAACACTTATTTCACCCGTTTGTGTACGGAAAGTAAAGCCTTTAATGCCAACAAAATCGCCGATGTCCAATAGTTTTTTGAAAACGGTATTGTACATTTCGGGCTGCGCTTCGGAATTGATATTGTCGCGACTAATATATACTTGAATTCGTCCTTTGGAATCTTGTAATTCAATAAAAGAGGCCTTTCCCATAATACGACGGGTCATGATACGACCAGCAATACATACGGTTTTACCGCTTGTTTCGTCAGAAAATTCGGATTTTATATCGGTAGAAAACGCATTGGTAGGATACTCTGCTGCAGGATATGGGTCGATACCCAAATTGCGTAATTCGTCCAGACTTTGTCGTCTGAACTGTTCTTGTTCACTTAGTTCTGTGCTCATATAGTGTTTGATGTACAAATTGCTGCAAAATTACAAAAACTAAAGCATAATTCATAATTCATAATTCATAATAAAGGTTTCAATGCTGAAATTATAAAAATAAACCGCAAAATGAACTAATCAATACAGGTTATTTATTCATAGCTCGTACTAAAAAAAATAATTCTAATTGAAAATTGACTACCTTTGTATCTCTTTTAAATTGGTTTATTTACCTATAATATGGAATACAACAACAAATTTATGCGCAAAGCTATTGCTTTGTCTATTGAAAATATTAAAAATGGAGGAGGTCCCTTCGGTGCTGTCATTGTGAAAGACGGTGAAATTATATCCACAGGTGTAAATCGCGTAACTGCCAATACCGACCCAACTGCACACGCTGAGGTAAATGCAATCCGTGAAGCATCTAAGAAACTTGGAACTTTCGACTTGGTTGGATGCGATATTTATACTTCTTGCGAGCCTTGCCCAATGTGCTTGGGAGCTGTTTATTGGGCACATCTTGACAAAATGTATTATGGAAATACAAAAGCCGACGCTAAGGAAATTGGTTTCGACGATTCATTTATTTACGATGAAATAGAACTCAAGCCCGAAAATCGCAGAGTTCAAACCACGCAACTATTGCCGCACGAAGCCATAGTGGCTTTTCAAGCGTGGACAAAGGCGGAGGATAAAGTGGAGTATTAAAGATTTTGGTCTACAGACAACTGTCTCCTGACTCCAGTCTTTAATAATATATACAATAATAAAATGAATAATCAAGACTGTTGACCGATGACTGGTGACAGTAGACAAAAAAATATATTTTGACTCTTTCCGAATTCCAACAATTATACGCCCATCACCCTCAAGTAAAATCGCTTGCACAATGGGCTACTTCACTCGAACCAAACGTAAAAATTACTGGTTTGAGTGGCTCTTCATCGTCCTTGATGGTAGCATCGCTTTTCAAAACCCAACCAAATACGCATATTTTGGTGATGAATGATGCCGATGAAGCTGCTTATCTTTACAATGATTTGAAGTTGATGCTTGCAACCGATGATGTGTTTTTCTTTCCATCGTCATTCAAGCGAGCCATCAAATTATCGCAACTTGATGCTGCAAACGAAATTTTGCGCACCGAAGTGCTTAACAGACTGGCTAACAATGCTTCTCCCTGTGTTATTGTAACTTATCCTGAATCGTTGATGCAAAAAGTGATTTCAACGGAAGGCATGAAAACCAAGATGTTGAAAATGACCGTAGGCGAAAGTCTGGGCATCGATTTTGTGGTGGAAATGCTGCACGAATATAAATTCGAGCGAGTCGATTTTGTTTATGAACCTGGCCAATTCTCAGTGCGTGGAAGTATTATGGATATTTTCTCGTTTGCCTTTGAATTACCGTTTCGTTGCGACTTTTTTGGAGATGAAATTGAGTCCATTCGCATATTCGATATCGAAACGCAACTTTCGCAGGAGCATAAAACAGAAATTATTATCGTTCCTGATTTGCATCGCGACACCACTTCGCCCCATGTTTCTTTCATGGAATTTATGGGTGATAAATGTTGGATGACTTTTTCGAATGTGAATTTTGTTCGAGAACGTATTAATCAATTGTACGACGAAGCTTTGGTAAAAGCAAATACCGGAGAACACAAAGTCTCAAGTTTGCATAAAACCTTGATTACTGGTGATGAATTTATAAAATTGGTAGAACCTTTCCGGAAAATGGAATGGTGCGAGAAAGCACATTTTAAAAGTAAAACTGTTGTTGCCTTCAATACTTCTCCGCAACCAATTTTCCATAAAAACTTCGATTTGGTGGCCGATAATCTCAAGAAATGGTTGCACGACGATTATCGCATTTATATCCTCAGCGACAGCACCAAACAAACCGACCGTATAGCTGCCATATTTACCGACCGAGGAGATAATATCACTTTTCAGCCCGTAAAAAATACTTTGCACGAAGGATTTATCGACCATGATTTGTCCATTCTTTGCTATTCCGACCATCAGATTTTCGATCGTTTTCATAAGTTCCAACTCAAGACAGACAAAACCCGTTTAGGAAAAGTGGTGATGACGCTCAAAGAGTTGAATCAGTTCCAATTAGGTGATTTTATGGTGCATGTGGACCATGGTGTGGGTGTTTTTGGTGGATTGGTTCGTACCAATGTGAACGGAAAAATGCAGGAAATGGTGAAACTCGTTTATAAGGACGATGACATTATATTTGTGAGCATTCATGCTTTGCACCGAATTTCTAAATACAAAGGAAAAGAAGGCGAAGCGCCACGCATCAATAAATTGGGCTCTGGCGCTTGGGAACGACTAAAGGAACGCACCAAATCGAAAGTTAAAGACATTGCCCGTGAGCTAATTAAGCTTTATGCCAAACGCAAAGCGGAGCAAGGTTTCCAATTTTCGCCCGACAGTTATTTGCAACAAGAATTGGAAGCATCGTTTATATATGAAGATACGCCCGATCAGATAAAAGCCACTGTTGATGTAAAAAAAGACATGGAATCATTGCTGCCAATGGATAGATTGGTGTGTGGAGATGTGGGTTTTGGAAAAACGGAAATCGCCATTCGTGCAGCCTTCAAAGCCGTTACCGACAGCAAGCAAGTGGCTATTTTGGTGCCAACAACAGTTTTGGCATTGCAACATTATAATACCTTTAAAGAACGCTTAAAAGATTTTCCGTGTACAATAGAATACTTGAGTCGTGCCAGAACCAGCAAACAAACCTCCGAAGTGCTCGAACGATTGGAAAAAGGCAATGTCGATATTGTTATTGGAACGCACAAACTAGTGAGCAAGAGCGTGAAGTTTAAAGAACTCGGTTTGCTTATTATTGATGAAGAACAAAAATTCGGTGTCACTGTTAAAGAAAAGCTCAAAGAATTGAAGGTGAATGTGGATACGCTCACCCTCACTGCAACACCCATTCCGCGGACTTTGCAATTTTCGCTAATGGGAGCGCGCGATTTGTCCATTATCAACACACCACCGCCCAACCGTTATCCAGTTCAAACGGAAATTCATTTATTCGACGAAGATGTTATCCGTGAAGCCATTCAGTTGGAAATGAACCGTAATGGACAGATTTTCTTTGTCAATAACCGCATTCAAAGCATTTACAATATTGAGTCTTTAATAAAACGTTTAATTCCAGGTTGCCGTGTGGCGGTTGGGCACGGACAAATGCCAGCGGATAAATTGGAACAAATCATTGTCGATTTTATTGATTATGAGTACGATGTGTTGGTGGCTACTACCATTATCGAATCGGGAATTGATATTTCCAACGCCAATACCATTATTATTAATAGCGCTCAAAACTTTGGATTGAGCGATTTGCATCAATTGCGGGGGAGGGTAGGACGTAGTAACCGTAAAGCTTTCTGCTATTTGCTAACTCCTGAAATGAGTTTGTTGACCCCAGAAGCACGACGTCGATTGCAAGCCATTGAAACATTTGCCGAGTTGGGTAGCGGATTTAATATCGCTATGCAAGACCTTGATATTCGTGGTGCCGGAAATATGTTGGGAGCGGAACAGAGTGGCTTTATTGCCGATTTGGGCTACGAAACGTACCAGAAAATCCTCAACGAAGCTGTTCACGAACTAAAAGACGAAGAATTTGCCGAACTTTATGCTGATGAACGAGCTGCCAATGAAAGTGCTACGGTTTTTGTAAATGATTGTCAGATAGATTCCGACTTGGAACTGTTGTTTTCGGCCGATTACATTGAAAACGTATCCGAACGTATCAGTTTGTATCGCGAATTGGATAGCATACAGGATGAAATTAGTTTAGCAGATTTTGAAAAACGATTGGATGACCGTTTTGGAAAGATTCCATCCGAAGCTCAGAGCCTTATTTTGGTGGTGAAATTGCGCTGGATGGCCATGCGATTGGGAATTGAGAAACTAGTTTTAAAGGGAGAGTCCATGAAAGCATTTTTGGTTTCAAATCCACAATCAACATATTATCAATCAGAAGCTTTTGGTAAGGTGTTGCATTATATGACTTCACATCCACGTAAATGTCAGTTAAAAGAAAAGAATATGCGTCGATCGGTGGTGTTTTTGGACGTGAAAACGGTAGAAAAAGCGTGGGAGATATTGACGGAAGTTGGTAGATAAAAAATGATTTACAGTTTTATTTTTATATAATTAGCTGTAAATAAAATGATTATATATGTTCTTGATAATTGTAAAGTAGATTTTTCTACTATAGAAGTTTAATTTATAAATAACATTGTAACGCAATTCAAAACTGTCGGAGCAAAGTGGTCGATTATAAGAACTAAAAAAGCCAAATCGCTGTTTTAAAACGATTTGGCTTTTCTCTGGGCTCTCCCTTTAGGACTTGAACCTAAGACCCTCTGATTAACAGTCAGATGCTCTAACCAACTGAGCTAAGGAAGAATTTGGTTGTACATTTTTTTCTCAAATGCTGTGCAAAAGTAATAGGTTTTATTGAAATATGCAATATCTTTGCACAAAAAATAGAAAGAAATTTATGAAAAAAATTTTAGGAATGGGTAATGCCCTGACAGACATTTTATTGCAAATTGAACATGATGCAATTTTATTGACATTAAACTTGCCAAAAGGGAGCATGCAGCTGGTAAATGACCAAAAATCTGTTGAAATCAGTGATGCTTTGAGTAAATACAGCAAGAAAATGGCCACCGGCGGGTCGGCTTCTAACACAATTAACGGACTAACTCGACTTGGAGTGACTGCTGGTTTCGTTGGAAAAATAGGAAAAGATGATATCGGAACCTTTTTTACAAACGATTCGTTGAGTAATGGGGTAACTCCGCATTTACTTGACAGCGAAACGGCTTCGGGTAGATGCATCGTGTTGGTGTCGCCGGATGGTGAACGTACGCTATGCACATTCCTAGGTGCAGCTTGTGAGCTTCATGCGGACGATTTAAAGCTCGAAATGTTTGAAGGCTATGACATATTTCATATAGAGGGCTATTTGGTCCAAAATCACGACTTAATCCGTAAAGCTGTTCGATTAGCAAAAGAAGCAGGATTAAAGGTTTCTATTGATTTGGCCAGCTATAATGTGGTGGAAGAAAATCTAGAGTTCTTGAACGAGATAATTAAAGCTTACGTTGACATAGTTTTTGCCAATGAAGACGAAGCCCGTGCTTATACAGGAAAAGAGCCGCATGAAGCGCTCATTCATATTTCTGATCATTGCGATATTGCTGTTGTAAAAGTAGGAAAGGACGGTTCTCACGTAAAATCAGGCAAAGATATTGTTCAGATAAATCCACGTCTAGCCAATTGTATTGACACTACAGGTGCTGGCGATTTGTATGCCGCAGGCTTCCTATATGGCTTGGCCTGTGATTATTCGTTGGAAGTATGTGGACAAATTGGTTCATTGGTTTCGGGCAATGTGGTTGAAGTTTTGGGTGCTAAGATGACTGAGGAAGTGTGGTTGGACATTCATGTAGAAATTGAAAAGATTGTTGGTTTGACTATTTAAACAGTACTGGTATATTATTGACTAAGTAATTCAAATTTCATGATTGCAATAACAAAACCTAGGTGCTAAAATCATTCACATTGTACACATCCATAGTATTGGCTATGGTATTTTGGTCGTTTTCATTTATTTGGACGCGGGTAGCTATACTATCATTTCCTCCAATGACATTAATTACTTTTAGGTTGATAATTGCTTCGTTGCTGTTGTATGTAGTGGCTAAAGCAAGTGGTAAATTTCAAAAACTGCGTCGTAAAGACTTGAAATTGTTTTTGTTACTTGCATTTTTTGAACCCTTTATGTATTATGTTGGCGAAACTTTTGGTTTAACAATGGTAGAATCAACATTAGCAGCCGTGATTATTTCCACCATTCCACTTTTCGCACCAGTGCTCGCTTATGCCATTCTGCGCGAACGTATTGGCTGGCCAAATATAATTGGAATATTAGTGTCGTTGTTGGGCGTTTTTTTTGTAATTTATCAACCCGGAGGCGGTTTCAATGCCAATCCTTGGGGTGTAGCGTTACTATTTATGGCTGTTTTTTCAGCCATCTGTTATGCCACAACTTTGCGGAAAATAAGCACTTACTACAACACTTTAAATGTTATTTTTTATCAGAGTTTCTTGGGTTTGATTTACTTCATACCCACATTTTTGTTAACTGATTTTTCAAATGTCCGAAATTTACATGTTACTTCTGAGGCATTGTTGGCGCTGGTTATGTTATCAATTTTTGCTTCGGTGGTGGCTTTTTTGCTATTTGCAGGAGCTGTGAGGCAAGTAGGAGTGACCCGAACCAATGTTTTTGTAAATCTGATTCCAGTATTTACAGCCATTCTTTCTTGGCTTATTTTGGATGAAATTATTACGCTTAGTAAATGGATAGGTATTTCAATAGTTGTAATTGGTTTATTTGTAAGTCAATTGGGAAAAATGAGACGAGCAGTTGTTGAATAAATGATATTATAAAGCACAAAATTAAACCCACATTGTAGAAATACGATGTGGGTTTAATTTTGTGTTCTGATAGTAAAATTTACATTTCGCTTTGCGCTTTTCGGTAGAAATAACTGGAAGTTAAAGAAAATACTATACCGCCTAAAATTGATGCATATGCAGCTCCAATTACCCCAAAATAATACAGCAATAAACTAATCGTAATTATATTGAATATGACGGTTATTGCGCTTTGGTAGACATTGTAATGTATTTTACCCAATCCGAATACTGCTCCATTTTGTAGTTGTCCTAACTGCCTGAGACTCCAACCTAATGCCAAATATGGAAATATTTTCATCGATTCATCATATTTACCATGGAAAATCAAATTTATAAAATATGGCGAAATTATTACCAACCCAATAAAGGTAGTGAAAACAACCATGTAGAGTATTTTATTATACCGTTTAAACACAACTTGAAATTCAGTTTTTTGATTTGCCAAAGATGAAAAATATGGAATAGTTATTTGTTGAACTGTACTTGGGAAAAGTTTTATTAATACGGTAAGGGTTAATGCAAAACTGTAATAACCAATTTGATGCATATCGGTAATAAATACAGTTAACAATATAATGTCAACGTAGGCCGACATTTCCGACATTAAATATGCAAACATTGATGTTTTTGCATAACGCCAATGCAGCTTGAATTGAGGTAGTTTTTTAAAAGAAAATAAGTTTTGAGTAATATCTGTCCCAATTATTTTGAAACAAACAAATAGCATGAATAAGAAACTAAGATTGAAAGCAATATAATATCCTTTAATGCCCAACCAATAAGTCAATATAATGATGGCGATAATTGATAATAACTTGTTTGAAATCGTCAAATTTGAAAGTAACTTTATTTTTTTAGTCGCCTGAAAATAGGATACAAAAACCATAAAAACAGAGTTGCTTATTATCGGAAATAATCCCAAAGGAATTAACCATTTTACCAATACGTCTGGTGAAAATACACTAAAAAAGTTCAATATCAGTACGATAATGTAAATACTGACGGTTGAAATAATAGTAAAATATAATGC
>JBAXAD010000087.1:0-14281 GCA_037142715.1 Paludibacter sp.
CATTTGCGGTCGAAGCCTTGCGCGGCAATCTTCACTTTTTGTTTTCCGTACGAAGCATTCAGGCTGTCCATTACGCACATCACTTTGTTGAATTTTTCGCGGTTGCGGGTATCGAACAAATCGCCTTGCAGCGGTCGTTCTGGTACAATTTCGCTGATAATGACGCCCGCTTTTTTGTACCGATAACCTTTGGCAAAAATAGCTTTTAATCCACGCAAAGCATAGTTAATCAATTCAGTAGTATCATTGGTGGGAACTGCCAATTGCATGGTGGTTTGGTTGTAATATTGCGCCTGATTGGTGGCAAAAGGGTTGGTGTGAATAAATACGGTGAGCACACAGCCGTAGGATTTTTGGGCGCGTAGCTTTTCGGCACAACCGGCCGCAAAGTTGGCCACCGCTTCCGAAATTTGTGGCAGCTCGGTGAGTTTCTCGCCAAAACTGCGGGAAGTGCAAATCGATTTTTTGCTTTTGGGCGTTTCCATTTCCAAACAAGAAGTGCCACGCAATTCTAGCCAAGTACGTTCACCCACCACGCCCATGGTTTGCCGCACCCAGCCTTTGGTGCGTTGCGTAAAATCCCAAGCCGTATTCACGCTGTGGTATTGCAAGGTTTTGGTATATCGCCGTCCAATTCCCCACACATCGCCTATTTGGGTCAACTTCAACGCTTTTTCACGCTTCTCGTCGGTATCAATAATGCACACGTCTTTGTAATCCTTGTATTTCTTGGCAAACTTATTGGCTACTTTGGCCAATGTTTTGGTGGGCGCAATTCCCAAACTTACCGGAATGCCAGTATTGCGATGAACGGTACGCACTATTTTTTCGCCAAACACTTTCAAATCAATATTTTCATACCCGTTGAGCAATAGAAAAGCCTCATCGATGGAATAAACCTCCATATCGGGAACAAACTCGGCAATGGTATTCATTACCCTGTGTGACATGTCGCCGTATAAAGTATAATTGGACGAAAATACGCTCACCTGATTGGATTCAATCAATTCTTTGAGCTTGAATGCGGGCTCGCCCATTGGAATTCCCAAGGCTTTGGCTTCCGCAGAGCGTGCAATCACGCAGCCGTCGTTGTTGGAAAGCACCACCACAGGCACGCCATTGAGCGACGGATTGAAAACCCGTTCGCAGGAAGCATAAAAATTATTGCAATCGAGTAAACCGTACATTTTGTTTCGTGTTTCGTGTTTCGTGTTTCGTGTTCCGTGAACAAATTCTTAATCTTATAAATACATTAGATTTTTGGGTTATTCTTTCGTCCGTTTTGCGGTCGGGTATTCTTATGATTTTTGATGGAATAAGTTACCACACCCCAAATGCAAAAATTATTATCCTCGGTCACTTTTATGGGCTGAAATTTGCTATTGGCAGGCACTAAATACACTGCATCCAATTCAATGCGGATGTATTTCAGCGTAAATTCACCGTCAATAAAGCAAACGGCAGTATCACCATCCTGCGGTTCCAGCGATTTGTCAATCACCAGTATATCGCCGTCCTCAATGCCAGCATCCTTCATCGAAGGACCTTTTACACGACCATAAAAAGTGCTGGAAGGATTTGCAATCAACTCTTTGTTTAAATCAATTTTCAAATCAATATAATCTTGCGCAGGACTAGGAAATCCAGCAGAAATGCCGCCATCTACCAAGGGCAACTCCAACACTGAACTTGTATTTATCGAATAAAAGTCGATGGTAGATGAAATGGCTATTTTCTTTGCTTTTGGCATGTTGAGAAATTGATGATTCGAGATGTTCCTTACAATTTATAAGTACAATATAAACAGTATCAACAGAGTAGAACTAACATTCGATTTGTACTTATGACAATGCAAAGTAACACATTTTCTTTGATAAAATAGGGAAACAAAACACTTCGTTAAATGAAAAATAACAGAATCAAAAAGATGGTCTAAAAACCAATAAATTACCTACAAATATACAACATAAACACAGTAATAGTTTCACAAACAGATGTTTTTTTGTACTTTTGCAGAAAATATTATATACATTGCCTTACTCTTTTTATATTCATTCAATCGGTTTTTTAAATAAGATAGAACTGAATAAGAAAAATCATTATATTAACTTTCACAACATTATACCAAAATGAATACCATACAAATTAAAGACAAAAAATTTGCGTTATCCATACCAGAAGCTGAAATTCAGGCCGCCGTTCGTAGAGTGGCTGAAGATATCAATCGCGATATGGCAGATACAAATCCGTTGTTTATATGTGTTCTTAACGGTGCATTTATGTTTGCTGGCGACTTGATGAAAACCATAAATTTCCCTTGCGAAATAACATTTATCAAGCTTTCATCTTATGAAGGTTTGTACACAACTGGCACCGTAAAAGAAATTATTGGGCTGAATGAAAGCGTAGTAGGTAGAAACGTGGTGGTGGTTGAGGACATTGTAGATACCGGCATTACCATGGAAAGAATTTTGGAGTCGCTTCGAGCCAAGGGAGCTAGCGATATTCACGTGGCCACTTTTCTTCAAAAACCGGATGCTTTGCAACGAGATATTACTGTTGACTATGTGGCCATGAAAATTCCGAACGATTTTATCGTAGGTTATGGATTGGATTATGATGGTTATGGCCGAAATTTAAAAGACATTTATACAGTGGTTAACGATTAGTAATCAGTTAAACACATTCAAAAATATAGATTCTAAATGAATAGGTAACATTTAGATTGCATTTTAGGTAACAATAAAAAAGAAAAAAATATGTTGAACATTATTATTTGTGGTGCTCCTGGCTGTGGCAAAGGAACACAAAGTGATTTGCTAGTTGAGAGATATTCATTAACTCATTTATCTACAGGCGATTTACTCCGTAAAGAAATCGATGCTAAAACAGATAAAGGCATTATTGCAGAAAGTTTAATTTCAAAGGGTGAATTCGTACCAGATAGCATGATTATCAACATGTTGATACAATATATTGTGGAGCAACCCGAAGGAAGCAATGGTATTATTTTGGATGGATTTCCACGCACAGTGGCGCAAGCAGAAGCGTTGGAAGAACTGTTAGACAATCTGAACAAAAAAACAACGGTTTTGATTGATTTGAATGTAGACAATGATGAGTTAATCAGCCGATTACTTCATCGCGGGAAAACCTCCGGACGTAGCGATGACAACTTGGAAACAATCAAAAAACGTTTGGAAGTGTATGAAATCAAGACAGCTCCGGTTTGTGATTATTACAAGAAACTAAATAAATATGCCGCCATCAACGGTATGGGAACCGTAAATGAAATTTTTGCTCGTATCACCGATGTTATTGATTCCAAAATAGAAAATGAAGTCAATTCTAAATTGCTAGTTGACACAGAATACTAAATTGGATTTCGAATTTAATATCATTCCATGTAAAATATAAATCACGTCTTTCTTTTTTCAAACACAATCGAACTTAAAACCGAAACTGTTTGTTATTTTCCTAATTAAGTGTATTTGAGAATTCATTTTCAAATAAATTCGCTTGAAAAGTGATAAATATCAATACTTTAATAGTGCACACTTAATTATTAATTCAAAACAAATCATGTCAAGTTCAAACTTCGTTGATTACGTAAAAATATATTGCAAGTCGGGCAAAGGTGGTCCAGGCTCGAAGCATTTATACCGCGATAAACTTACCCAAAAGGGTGGTCCAGACGGTGGAGATGGCGGTCGTGGTGGTCATATCATTCTGAAAGGAAGTAAAAACCACTGGACTTTGATTCACCTAAAATATGCCCGACACATTAATGCCGGCGATGGAGAAGGTGGAAACAGAAGTCGAAGTTTTGGAAAAGAAGGAGAAGATAAAACCATTGAAGTACCTTGTGGAACTGTGGTTTACGATGCTGAAACTGGTGATTATATTTGCGATATAACCGAGGACGGACAAGAAGTGGTTCTGTTTGCTGGTGGACGTGGCGGACAAGGCAACTGGCACTTTCGCACCTCTACAAATCAAATGCCACGGTTTGCACAACCAGGTGAACCATCGTTGGAACGCACTGTGATTCTGCAACTTAAAGTACTGGCCGATGTTGGATTGGTTGGTTTTCCAAATGCCGGAAAATCAACGTTACTATCGGTGGTATCGGCAGCGAAACCCGAAATTGCCAATTACCCATTTACAACGCTCGTACCCAATTTGGGAATCGTTACCTACCGCGACAACAGATCGTTCGTGATGGCCGATATACCTGGTATTATTGAAGGTGCAGCGGAAGGTCGCGGATTGGGATTACGGTTTCTACGTCACATTGAGCGAAACTCAATTTTGTTGTTCATGATTCCTGTCGACACCGAAGACATTCAGAAAGAATACGATATTTTGTTGAATGAATTGAAGCAATATAATCCAGAACTTGTTGACAAACAAAGGATTTTGGCCATCACTAAATGTGATATGCTTGATGAAGAATTGTTGAACGAAGTAAAAAAGGATTTGCCAGAAAACATTCAAACCGTATTTATTTCGTCGTTAAGCGGATTGGGAATTACTGAGTTGAAAGACTTAATTTGGACTGAAATAAACAAGGAGTCGAATAAAGTGGTGGAAATTTCACGTCGGTCAATTGAGATTACGCATCATGATGTGGAAATAGAAGAGGAAGAAGACTATTATGAAGAAGAGGAAGAAGACGATGACTTGAGTAAATACAAGGGAATTGGCTGGGATGAACTATAAATAGTTTGTAGTCGGTAGTAATTGTTTACCTAATTAAGAATTGTGATAACTTACAAATTACTCGATAAATACAATGAAATTGCCCATTTTTGCACCACTCGAAACGGCGGTGTAAGCTTGGGCAATTACGCATCCAATAATCTGAGTCCATTCTCTGGCGATGATTTTATGCATTTTTCGTCAAATCACAACAATCTTATTGAGTTGTTAGGTTCTGAATGTCAACAAATTGTCATACCATTTCAGAATCACGGCACAGAAATTCGAGAGATTGACCAAGCTTATTTACAACTTTCAACCGACCAGAAAAATGACTACTTAGATGGTGTTGATGCCATTTTCACAAAGCTTTCAGGCATTTGTATTGGCATTACCACAGCCGATTGTGTTCCATTATTGTTTTATGACCCTGAAAAAAACGTGATTGCTGCTGCTCATGCTGGCTGGCGCGGAACTTGTGGACGAATTGCCGAGAAAACAATTGCTGCTTTAATGGAGAAATGTGATTGCAAACCCGAAAAAATCCGTGTGGTCATTGGGCCATCCATTTCTTCAGAAGTATATGAAGTTGGAAAAGAAGTGATTGAAAACTTTGAAGTAGCTGGATTCGATATTTCCAAAATTGTAACTGAAAGAAACAATGCATTTTATCTGGATTTATGGAAAGCCAACCAGTTATCACTTACAGAAATAGGGATTGAAAACAATCACATTGAAATAGCTGGAATTTGCACATTTACTGAACACGAAAAGTTTTTCTCAGCACGACGATTGGGCATTAAATCTGGGAGAATGCTGAGTGGAATTATGTTGAAATAAAATTAACCAAATATCATATCCAATCCAATATGTTGTTCGTATATTTGCATCAGCTAATAATTTATTAATCTCAATAAAAAACCTAACATTATGAATCAAAAAGAAAAACAAAACGAAAGCGTATTATCCAGCATATCAAACATAAAGGAAAAACGAGCTGACAAATCGAGTCATTTTGAGTTACCACTTGTTACAGGATTACCACCTGAGGGTTTTATTACTGGAGAAGAGTTTTGGAAAATTTCAAGAGAAAATTTAGATAATACTTTCAGAAAACATGGTCTTTTATAGTTCAAGAGCTACAATGGACTTGGCAAATATATTTGATGGGTTATTGACATGGATGAAGCATCTTATAGAGTATAATCATGCTGTTTTGTATCACAATGACATTAGGGATATTTGCGAATCATTAGACCAAACTCCGTTCCATTTTGAGTCTAAATATCGTATTCACAGACAATTTGGCAAAAAGATTTTTCCGTATCGGAGAAATAGAAATACAACTTGGTATATAATTTACGATTATGACAAAAAGAACAATATTGTTTATATTCAGCATATTATGCCAAATCACACTACAGCAACTAATGAGGAAAACAATTAGTTTTTTTGTTAATCCAAGTCATTCATCATTTTTTCCAATTCCACATCCAGTTCATGCAATTGCTTCTTGCATAAATCCATAAGTACTGCTGCTCGTTTCACTTTTTCGGAAATTACATCCATATTCACTTCTAAACTTTGTTCCAATTGTACCAAAATAGTTTCTAGTTCGGCAACTGCTTCTGTATATGATATTTTTTGTTTTGTCATGATTTAAAAAGAGTTTGAAAAATTTGAAGATTTGATTCAATTATTGTTAATAATTTACTGTGAAATAGTAAATGACAAAATAGGAAATTCTATTCCTCCGAGAAATGCACCAACACATGTCGATACGAATTAAATATCTTAGATTTAGAGACATAGCCCACATAGCGTTTTTTATCATCCACCACAGGCAAGTTCCAAGCGTTGGTATCTTCGAAAATTTCCATTACTTTCTCCATTGCCAAATTTTCATTTATAGTGGCAGGAGGCGAAATCATCAATTTCTGTACAGTAAATCGAGTGTACAAATCAGGTCGGAACATAATGTTTCGTACTTCGTCGAGCAATACCACACCCATTAGCACTTGATTTACAGGATTTACCACCGGAAATATGTTTCTTTTTGATAGGGAAATAACCTTTACCAACTCACCCAGGGTCATTTTTGGCGACAAAACCGACAAATCAGTTTCAATAACATTTTCCATTTTCAGCAAGGTAAGCACCGCTCTATCTTTGTGGTGGGTAAGTA
Organism: Paludibacter sp.; assembly: GCA_037142715.1. Lineage (GTDB taxonomy): Bacteria > Bacteroidota > Bacteroidia > Bacteroidales > Paludibacteraceae > Paludibacter. The sequence goes on from JBAXAD010000087.1 coordinate 6,887, forward strand.
GTTCGCCTTTTTGGGCCAACCGCATGGCATACAAACTGTGTAGCTCGAATAATATAATGGTAAGATATGAAACCGTGGAAACAATCATCAGCGTCATAAACAGATTATATCCGCCTGTAAGCTCGGCAATGAGGAAAATTCCGGTGAGTGGCGCATGCATTACACCCGACATCAAACCGGACATACCCGCCAATGCAAAATTGGCTTCAGGCACAAAAAATCCAAAATATATCAACAATTTAGCAAAAACAAAACCGGTAATACAACCAATAAATAATGTAGGTGCAAATATACCTCCAACTCCACCCGAACTAGTGGTAGCAGTAGATGCAAGAATTTTAAAAATAATTATAATAACCAAATAGGTAACTAAAACCCACGGACTATTGCCCAAACCTAAAAATAGACTTCGGTCAAGAACATTTGTCGAATGTCCATTTAGTAACGCTTCAATTGTGTCGTAACCTTCGCCGTAGAGCGGTGGAAAAATAAAAATAAGTAAACTTAAAGCACCTCCGCCTATTGCTAATTTGGTATATGGTTTTTTTATTTTACGAAAAATCCCTTCCAGCCAATTCATTCCTCGAGTAAAGTAAAGTGAAACAAGCCCACAAACGATTCCAAGTAATATTAAATATGGAATACGCTTAATATCAAATGGTTCATAGGTGTTAAATTGAAACATAAAGGCACTTCCTGAGAAAAAATAGGACAGAGAAGTGGCAGTTACCGACGAAATTAGCAAAGGTACAATGGCGGTAAGTGTCATGTCGAGCATCAGTACTTCGAGGGTGAAAACTAAGCCAGCAATTGGAGCTTTGAAGATTCCGCCGATGGCGCCAGCAGCTCCGCACCCAACGAGAAGCATCAATGTTTTTTGGTCCATTTTGAAGAAGTTGCCAAGATTTGAACCAATGGCAGAACCTGTTAGCACAATTGGTGCTTCGGCTCCTACCGACCCACCAAACCCAATAGTAATGGAACTTCCCACTAACGAAGTCCAAGTATTGTGCAATTTTAGAATACTTTTCCGTTGCGAAATGGCATAAAGAATACGCGTAACACCGTGACTGATATTATCTTTGACAATATATCTCACAAACAAATAAGTAATTAATATTCCAATGGCAGGAAAAACCAAATACCAATAATTGACTTGATAACGGCTAAAACCTTCGGTGAGTAATCGTTGAATGAGATGAATGGTTGATTTCAACAAAAATGCAGCTATGGCAGTTAAAACCCCTACTACAAAACTTAAAATCAAAATGAATTGCCGCTGATTAATATGATGTTCACGCCACGCAAGCATTTTTATATACCAATTTTTATTTTCCATACTTTATTAAAATGATTGCAAAGATAGCGAATTTAAAGGTTTATCGAAAGGAGAAACCGCATTTAAATAAGAAACCAATAAGTCCCTGCTCCCGTTTTAGTCAAAAATCAGTATCTTTGTACCTTATTAATTTATATATGAGAAAAATATTCATTGCTATGCTGTTAATTTTACAATTAACAGCTTGCAACCAAGTAACAAAAAGTGCTCAAAAAGTTGATAAGATTGTAAATGTACCGTCTTTTTTAGCTGATTCTGCTTATAAATTTGTGCAACAACAAGTTGATTTTGGAGCACGTGTTCCAAATACAAAAGCACAAATTGCATGTGCCAATTATCTTTCATCTACTCTAAAACGGTTTGGTGCTGACGTGATTGAACAAGAAGCAAATTTGATGGCATTTAATGGAACAAGTTTGAAATCCATAAATATTATTGGAACAATTAATCCGAAAGCGGAAACACGCGTTTTACTTTGCTCGCATTGGGATTCACGCCCGTGGGCCGATCACGACACGAATCCTACAAACCATAAAAAACCAGTAATGGGTGCCAATGACGGTGCAAGCGGTGTAGGTATTTTGCTGGAAATGGCAAGACAGTTTCATATTCAGCAACCAAATATTGGTGTAGATATTATCTTTTTTGATGCCGAAGATTTTGGTGCAACAGAAGAATTTCGGGGCGAAAATACTGAAGATTCCTGGTGTTTGGGAACTCAATATTGGGCAAAAAATCCACACATTGCTGGATATCACGCCCGTTTCGGAATTTTGCTCGACATGGTGGGTGGAGCTCAAGCCACATTTTACAGAGAACAAATTTCGGAATATTATGCTACAGATGTGGTTAGCAAAGTTTGGTCACAAGCTAAAAGTTTAGGGTTCGGTCAATACTTCATCGACCAAAAGGGCGGTGCTGTTACCGATGACCATGTATATGTCAATAAAATTGCGGGCATTCCAAGCATAGATATTATTCAATTTGATCCCAACTCTGGCAGTGGATTTGCAAGTTATTGGCACACAGTGGATGACGTAATGAAAAACGTAGACAAAAATACACTTCAAGCTGTAGGAACAACGCTTATGCATGTTGTTTATAATGAAAAATAGTTGGTAGATTAGTAAGTAGTTGGTAGATTGTAGTAAGAAGTAAAAACAATGAAATTCAAGAAAATAGCAGTAAAAATAGGCAGTAATGTTTTAACCCGTGCTGATGGAACGTTGGACATCACGCGCATGTCTGGCTTGGTTGATCAGATAGCACAACTCCATAAAAAAGGAGTTGAAATTGTGTTGATTTCTTCCGGGGCAGTAGCTTCGGGTCGTAGCGTGTTGGGCATCAATAAAAAAATGGATGTGGTGGATCAACGTCAATTATTTTCGGCTGTTGGACAAGCCAAACTCATCAATCATTATTGGGATTTGTTTCGCGAACATGGTATTACGGTTGGTCAAGTACTCACTACAAAGGAGAATTTCAGCAGCCGCCGCCATTACCTCAACCAACGCAATTGCATGCAGGTTATGCTCGAGAATAACGTGATTCCTGTAGTCAATGAGAATGATACCGTTTCGGTCTCGGAGCTTATGTTTACCGATAATGACGAACTTTCAGGATTGATTGCATCGATGATGGACATGCAAGCATTAATAATATTGAGTAATATTGATGGAATTTACAACGGTTCACCAACCAATCCTGAATCTGAAGTAATTCGAAAAATTGAAAAAGGGGAAGACATTTCAGATTTCATTCAAAGCTCAAAATCTACTTTCGGGCGTGGAGGAATGCTTACCAAAACTACCATTGCACGCAAAATTGCCGACCAAGGAATTGATGTTTTTATTGCCAATGGCAAGCGTGACAATATTCTACTACAACTTCTCGACAAAAAAGAGAATGTGGTTTGTACTCGTTTTGTGGCTTCTAGTGGCGAAGTTTCCAGCGTGAAAAAATGGATTGCACACAGTCAAGGTTTTGCAAAAGGTGAAATTCATGTGAACGAAAATGCCGCCATTGCCTTGACTGGTGAAAAAGCGGTCAGTCTCTTACCCGTTGGTGCTACAAAAATTGTAGGTGAATTCGAGAAAGACGACATTGTAAAAATCATTGACGAAACTGGTCGCGAACTCGGTGTGGGCAAAGTGCAGTATGACAGCGATAAAGCCCGCGAAATGCTTGGGAAAAAGAATCAAAAACCGCTGGTACATTGCGATTATTTGTATTTGGAATAAGACTATTTGCATAGAAATATCGAACTTTCGTTTTCTTGAAATCAGGGAAACGTTAAAATTAAAACAATAATATGATACAACCAGACTGGAAACAATCCGCACTTTACGCTTCACGGTCATTGAACCTTGTAAGCGATAAAATAATAAATCAGGTATTGCTTGCTGTAGCTGACGAAGCAGTAACAAAAACCGACTTCATCCTACTTGAAAATGCAAAAGATCTAGCCTCAATGGACAAAGGTAATCCTATGTACGATAGGCTTTTACTTACCAAAGAGCGTATTGAAGGAATTGCTGCCGATATTCGGAACGTGGCCTCGTTGCCTTCGCCACTGGGTAAATTGCTAATGGAAAATGTTCGTCCCAATGGCATGAGAATAAGCAAAATAAGTGTACCGTTTGGAGTTGTTGGGATTATATATGAAGCTCGCCCAAACGTGAGCTTTGATGTTTTTTCGCTTTGTCTGAAATCCGGAAATGCCTGTGTACTTAAAGGCGGAACGGATGCGTACAATTCTAATCTTGCCATTGTAACAGTGATTCGCTCTGTTTTGAGTGGCTTTGGATTGGAGAAAGGAATTGTTACATTACTTTCTGCTGGACGTGAAGCAGCAGCAGAACTTATGAATGCCGTTGGAACGGTTGATGTGATTATTCCTCGTGGTGGTAGAGGTTTGATTGATTTTGTGCGCGAAAATTCTCGCATTCCAGTAATAGAAACTGGTGCAGGAATTTGCCATACTTATTTTGATGAATATGGCGATGTGGAAAAAGGAAAAGAAATAATTTTCAACTCCAAAACTCGTCGCGTGAGTGTATGTAATGCGCTGGACTGCTTGGTGATTAACGAAAAACGATTGGCTGATCTACCGTTGATTTGCGATAAATTAGCGACTAAAAACGTAATGATTTATGCAGATGTAAAAGCATTCACATTTTTAAATGGTAAATATCCCGCAGCTTTATTGCAAAAAGCTTCCGATGAAAGTTACGGCATTGAATTTTTGGATTATGTAATGTCAATAAAAACGGTTGAATCTATTTACGAAGCGGTAGAACATATTTCAAAATACAGTTCCAAACACAGCGAATGTATTGTAAGTGAAAATGAAAAGCAAATTCAGTTTTTTGATAAAATGGTTGATGCAGCTTGTGTTTACACCAATGTTTCTACGGCTTTCACCGATGGTGCACAATTTGGATTAGGGGCTGAAATTGGTATCAGTACTCAAAAACTGCATGCGCGTGGACCAATGGGATTGACTGAATTGTGTTCATATAAATGGATAATTAAAGGAGAAGGACAGGTAAGAATTTAAATCTTTTATTGATTTTAGTGTTTGAAAGTTTTAAAGTCTCGGTTTAGTTTTTTGAAATTTACATTTATATAGGTGTAAACCCTTAGAGATTTATAGGTTTTACACCTATTCGAACTAGTCTATTCACTATATTTCAAGTATTTTCAGAGAAATTTTTGTATATTCAAGAATTATTGATTTCCTTTGCAATCGAAAAGAAAGTGTATTTTTACCATAACGGTTATTCTCACCTATCCAATTCTTGGACAGTAAATTTTTAACCTTGTTTGTTTACACTGTTCTTGAGTTAATTTATTCAAATTTTATTCTTATCTTTATGAACATTTACGTTGGTAACTTAAGTTACAAAGTTCGAGAAAATGACCTTCAAGGGGTTATTGAAGAGTATGGTCAAGTTGAATCATGCAAGATTATCAAAGATCGCGAAACTGGTAAATCTAAAGGATTTGCATTTGTAGAAATGGCTGACGATGCAGCTGCTGCAAAAGTTATCGAGGAATTGAATGGCGCAGAATTTGACGGACGATCAATGGTAGTTAAAGAAGCTAGACCTAGAACCTAAGATTTTTATCTTAAAGACAAAAAGAATCCTCTGTTATCGTAAGATAACAGGGGTTTTTTATTAAATAAAAACACTACATTTGCATATAATTATCATGCCATTTAAATCTTTATTATTTTCACTGTCACGATGCTCGCAATCAAAGGATTACTCAAACAAAGTGGAATTATATCAAAGTTATTATTGCTACTTGGAGCTACCTGTTTTTTTACAATTATTGGAATAGTTTTTTGGAAAATTTTCACGAATGGGGATATAACTGATATAAAGTCATTAAAGTTGATGCAATTAGTACAGTCAGTTGGTATGTTTGTTATTCCACCAATTGTAGTAGCTTATCTTTGGAGCGAAAAACCAATTCTTTTTCTGAAAATAGGAGAGAAGATGAAATGGATGAATGCTATTTTCATAGTTGTTTTTATGATAATCGCAATACCATTTATTAATTTACTCGGTGATTTTAACCAGCAAATGGTTCTTCCAAAAGCATTTGCTGGATTGGAAGCCATGATGAAGGCATCGGAATTAGAAACGGCAAAAGTCACTGAACATTTATTGACCGTTCACACGCTTACAGGTTTGCTTTTCAATATATTTTTAATTGCCATGCTTCCGGCTTTGGGCGAAGAATTGTTTTTTAGAGGAGTTCTTCAACGTATTTTTCAAGAATGGAAAGGAGCTGTGGCAGCAATTTGGATTTCAGCTTTTATTTTTAGTGCCATCCATTTCCAGTTTTATGGCTTTTTACCACGATTATTGCTTGGTGCCTTTTTTGGCTATTTATTGCTCTGGAGCGACAATTTATGGCTACCAATTCTGGCTCATTTCATCAATAACTTGATGGCAGTGGTTTTCTTTTATCTAAAATACAATGGCTATCAAGTATTTGACATTGACACGATTGGTACTGGGTATACGTTTTGGTTGGGATGGATAAGCGCCTTTTTGGTAATTGTTGGGGTTCTATTGATTAAGAGAATGCAAATCTCTAAATCCAACTCAATAAATATTTAAGTAATACGCTATTCATTGGCTGCATTTGTACAAAACGTCAATACTCTTTGGCTGGTTCTCCCCTCAAAACCCGTAATCCGCACATAGCAAGCGCTTCCATTTCATCTTCACCAGGATAAACAATCACTTTTACGAATGGCGTTATCATGTTTTTGATATAATCAACCACTACTTTGCTATGGGCAATTCCACCTGTGAGTATAACGGCATCGGCATTCCCATAAAGTACTACCAACATGGAACCAATTTCTTTTGCTATATTATAAGCCATGGCCTCCAAAATCAATTGGGCATGTTCGTCTCCAGATTCAGCCATTACTAAAGCTATTTGCACATCACTTGTACCCAAGTGAGCAATTAATCCACCATTCCCAACCAACATTTTATGCAGTTCAGATTGTTTGAGACTCCCTTCAAAACACAGATTAACCAGTAGTCCCGCATCCAAAGTTCCTGAACGTTCGGGCGAAAATGGCCCATAACCATCGAATCCTTGATTCAAATCTATCACTTTCCCCTGTTTATGTGCAGCAACGGATATGCCGCCACCCAAATGTGCAATTACTAAATTCAACTTGTCATAGGAAGTCCCCAAAGTAGCAGCATATTTTCGACCAATGGCTTTGTGATTAAGTGCATGAAACATGGATCGGCGAGGCATGATTGGCAAACCGCTAATACGTGCAACCTCCTGCATTTCATCCACCACCACAGGGTCAGCTATAAATGCCTGACAATTAGGAATAGCTTCAGCAATTTCGATAGCAATAATAGCTCCCAAATTGCTTGCATGTTGAGAGTTTTTCGGGTTTTTTAGATCATTAATCATTTGGTTATTCACTTCATAAACTCCAGATTCGATGGGACGAATAAAACCTCCACGTCCTACCACTGCTGATAAATTAGTTAGCAGTATGTGGT
>JBAXAD010000088.1:0-13986 GCA_037142715.1 Paludibacter sp.
GTATTCTAATTGCTTCATAATCTGCGGCATATAAGTTTCAATTTGCTCTTCGCTCACGTCCACATTTTCCATGCGGTCGATAAGGTGGAACAATTGTTTCTTACAAACTTCCAGTCCGTTAGGAATTTGTTGTTGCTCAAAAGTCTTTTTGAGCATACGTTGAATATCTTTTATCTTGAAAAGTTCCTTTGAATGGATAATGGATACAGCAACACCTTTTTTGTTGGCACGACCAGTACGACCGCTACGGTGCGTGTAAATTTCCACATCATCAGGCAAGTTGTAATTGATTACGTGCGTTAAGTCGCTCACATCCAATCCACGAGCAGCCACGTCGGTAGCTACCAATAATTGTACATTGCGAATGCGGAATTTTTGCATTACCGAGTCACGTTGTGCCTGCGATAAATCACCGTGAAGTGCATCTGCATTATACCCATCATGCACCAACTTATCAGCTACTTCTTTGGTTTCCAAACGTGTACGGCAAAAAACAATACCGTAAACATCTGGATTCAAATCCACAATACGTTTCAACACCAAATAGCGTTGTTTGGCTTGCGATACATAATAGATGTGTTCAACATTTTCGGCGCCTGCATTTTTCGTTCCAACAGTAATTTCTTCGAAATTCTTCATGTAACGTTTTGCAATATTTGCAATTTCTTTTGGCATGGTAGCCGAGAAAAGCATTGTGCGTCGTGTATCTGGAGTGCGTTCAAGGATGGTTTCAATGTCTTCTTTGAAACCCATGTTCAACATTTCATCCGCTTCATCAAGTACAAGGAAATCAACTGCTCCCAATTCCACTTTTCCGCGTTCAATTAAGTCGATCAAACGACCTGGAGTTGCCACAATAATCTGTGGAGCAGTGTCCAATTGACGTAATTGCGTACGAATGTCTTCGCCACCATAAACAGCCACGACTTTCAATCCGCGCATGTTTTTGGAGTAACCCTTAAGGTCGTTGGCAATTTGGATACACAATTCGCGGGTGGGTGAAAGTACCAAAGCTTGTACTTGTTTGCGTTGTGTGTCAATTAGGTTTAATACAGGAAGCCCAAAAGCTGCCGTTTTACCAGTTCCTGTTTGTGCAAGTGCTACTAAATCAGCGGTTTGCTCCAACATAAATGGAATGGTTTTTTCCTGTACGGGCATAGGATTCTCGTAGCCGAGTTCTTCGATAGCCGACAGAATCTCTTCTTTCAAATTTAATTCTCTGAATGTCATTTTGTTTGTTTTAGTACACGTCAAGAGTAGTAATCCGGCGATAAACACCTAATTTCGATGACTGAAATTAGTTAGTTAGTAATTTGATTCAGTGCCAGCATCTTCTAAAAAGAGCTCCAAAAATCAAAAATCAATAAGGATTTCATTTAGTTCATTAAACGTGTACCCTCAGATTAGCGTACTGCCAATGGTTAAGGCAGTGTGAATCGGACATTTACTCACAACGTATAGTTGTTTTTAATTCGGGCGCAAAGGTAGTGCTTTTATTCCGTGTGACCAAATGTTATTTCGTGTTCCATGTTTCGTGTTCAGTGTTTCGCGTTTTACCATCATTTATTTGACATATTTATCTTTGCAGAATTAAAAAAAAGAGCTAAATTTGCACTCGAAAAAAACAAGCGTTATATTGTAACTTCAAACTATTATATTTTTATGAAATCAATGACTAAAAGCCCTTTACAAATTGCACGTGCGAGCTATCAACCCAAACTTCCTGCTGCGTTAAAAGGCAATGTTGTTCTTAAAGAAGGTGCTGCTACCGAATCGGTTGCCGACCAAAGTGAAATCAAAAAATTGTTTCCTAACACCTACGGAATGCCAATTGTGACTTTCGAGCCAGGTGAAAAGAAAGAAAATCCAGTAGTTGGAGTTGGCGTTATACTTTCGGGCGGACAAGCTCCAGGTGGTCACAATGTGATTTCTGGATTATTCGATGGTTTGAAAGCTTTGAATCCTAACAACAAATTGTATGGTTTCTTGGGTGGTCCAAGTGGATTGGTAAAACATGAATATATTGAATTGACTAGCGAAATCGTTGATGAATATCGCAATACTGGTGGTTTTGATATCATTGGTTCTGGACGTACAAAATTGGAAGAAGAAGCTCAATATGAAGATGGTGCAGAAATTTGCAAGAAATTAGGTATCAACGCTATCGTAGTTATTGGTGGTGATGATTCGAATACAAACGCTTGCGTGTTGGCGGAATATTATTTACAGAAAAAATCTGGTATTCAAGTAATTGGCTGTCCAAAAACAATTGATGGTGACTTGAAAAACGAAATGATTGAAACTTCATTTGGTTTTGACACTGCTTGTAAAGTTTATTCAGAATTGATTGGTAACATTCAACGTGATGCCAACTCTGCAAAAAAATACTGGCACTTTATCCGTTTGATGGGTCGTTCGGCTTCACATATTACTTTGGAATGTGCTTTGCAAAGTCAACCAAATATCTGTATCGTTTCTGAAGAAGTAGAAGCTAAGAACTTGACTTTGAATGATGTGGTAGAAGATATCGTGAAAGTTGTGGTGAATCGCGCTAAACACGGATTGGACTTTGGAACAGTTTTGATTCCTGAAGGTTTAATTGAATTTATTCCTGCAATGAAAACATTGATTACTGAACTTAACGATATGTTGGCTCATAATGATGATTTCAACGCATTGAATGGTGACGAAGAAAAACGCGAATATGTAAAAGGAATGTTGTCTGCTGACAGTTGTGCTGTTTATCGCAGTTTGCCAAAAGGAATTGCAAAACAATTAACTTTGGACCGTGACCCACATGGAAACGTTCAAGTTTCGCTTATTGAAACTGAGAAACTATTGATTGAAATGGTTGGAAAACGTTTGGCTCAATTAAAAGCTGAAGGAAAATATAAAGGTAAATTCTCTGCAATTAATCACTTCTTTGGTTACGAAGGCCGTTGTGCTATTCCTTCAAACTTTGATGCCGACTACACTTATTCATTGGGTTACACGGCTTCTATCTTGATTTCGGAAGGTAAAACAGGCTACATGTCATCGGTGCGTAATTTGACTGCTCCTGCAGCAGAATGGATTGCTGGCGGTGTGCCAATTACTACCATGATGAACATGGAAAAACGCCATGGCGCAATGAAACCAGTAATTCAAAAAGCGTTGGTTCGTTTGGATGGTGCTCCATTTAAATTCTTTGCTTCGGTTCGCGAGAATTGGGCTGACGACAAAACAAGCTATATCTATCCGGGACCAGTTCAATATTATGGCCCTACAGAAGTTTGTGACCAGCCAACAAGAACTTTGATGTTGGAACAAAAAAAATAAGAATGACCCCTAACCCCTAAAGGGGGATAAGAAAGACGGGCTTATCGTATCGATGAGTCCGTTTTTTTGTATACAATTTGTTTGAATTCAGCTACTTGTTGAATTTTAAATGCTAAGATTTTAATGGTAAATAGTAAATAGAAAAATAGTAAATGTTGATTGTTCTTTCCCCCGCCAAAATACAAAATTTTGCACCACAACAGCTCGTCGGCACATTTGCCCAACCAGAATTCTTGAAGGATGCTGAAACTTTGGTGAATGAAATGAGGCAGTTGTCGGCATTAGATTTATCCAAACTATTGGGAATCAATTCCAATTTGTCTCAACTGAATGCCGACCGATATTTTAATTGGCACAGGCCTTTTACTACCAAAAATGCCAAGCAAGCAGTAATGGTTTTTGACGGTGAGGTTTTTCATGGATTGGATGCCAATAGCTTTTCTGAAGATGATTTTGTATATTTGCAATCGCATTTACGCATCCTTTCTGGGTTGTATGGCATTTTACGTCCGTTGGATTTAATTCAGCCTTATCGGTTGGAAATCAGTACAAAACTTCAGACTTCAAAAGGCAAAAATCTCTATTCTTTTTGGGGAGAACAACTTACGAATTCAGTCAACAAAGCTGTTAAAGCTTCAGGACAACCGAAAGTAATACTAAATTTAGCTTCAGGAGAGTATTTTAATTCGTTGGATAGAAAATTGCTAAAAACAGAGGTGATTGATTTTGAATTTCTCGAAATAAAAGGAGAAGATGAATACAAATCGAATGTGATGTACACCAAAAAAGCCCGCGGATTGATGGCTCGATATATTATTGATAATCGAATTCAAAACGTGGATGATTTAAAAGGTTTTAGCGCTGAAGATTATTGGTTTAGCGAGAAATTATCAAGCAAATCAAAGTTTGTTTTCACAAGAGAAACTTTGAGTTCACGAGCGAAATAAAAGCAAATTGAAGTGTTTTTAAACAAATAAAACTAATCATTTTAAAAGACATTAATGGCAATTCTTAGCACTCAAAATCTTTCCATTGGTTACCACAAAAAAGGTAAAACCGACATTGTTCAACTCGATTTACAGCTGAAACTGCGAGCAAGTGAATTGGTATGTCTTATTGGTCCAAATGGTAGTGGCAAATCAACTTTATTGAGGACATTGGCTGGATTGCAGAAATCTATTTCTGGCAAAACGCTTATCGATGGAGATGATGCTGCCAAACTGTCGCAACAGGAAAAGGCGCTGTTGATTGCTTTGGTACTTACTGAACGCATTGATATTGAGAATGCAACGGTTCATAATATCGTTTCGCTTGGTCGTCATCCACATACGTCTTGGTGGGGAAATGTGAGTGAAAGTGAGGATGCTTTTATCAATGAAATAATAGCAATGGTTCATTTGGAACACAAGGCGCATTGCTATTTGAATGAACTTTCGGACGGTGAACGACAACGGGCCATGATTGCAAAAGCATTGGCACAAGATACACCCATAATTTTGCTGGACGAACCTACGGCGCATCTCGATTTGCCCAATAGGGTAGAAATCATGCTGTTATTGCATAAATTGGCACACAAAACCCAGAAGGCGATACTGCTTTCAACCCACGAACTGGATTTGGCATTGCAAGCTGCCGACCGAATTTGGCTCATCAGCAATGACCATGGAGTTGAATGTGGCGTGCCCGAAGATTTGGTGTTCAATGGTAGCTTTGACCGTACGTTTAAAAGCAAGTCGTACGTTTTTAATGCTGCTAACGGAAATTTCTCCATGAATTATCCAATGACAAAACAAGTGGCAGTTTCGGGTGATAAAACACGTATGTATTGGACGCTGAGGGCTTTGGCTCGTGCAGGTTATATGGTCGTGCAGGATGCTGAAGTTTCTATTTTAGTTACTGAAAATGGTTGGGAAATGGAAGGTAAAGTAATTCAAACGATAGAAGATTTGTTGACTGAATTGGCAGGTAATGTGGTGTTTAAAGAGTATTGAAAAGTTATTTAATTCAACTCTTTGATGTTTTTGGCTGGTTTAATACAATGAATATACACTATATTATTGAATAAAGTAAATATAACAGCCATTTCTTTATAGTTAATGCGTTTGGTGTTTGCTCCGTATTTTTCTTTTAAGTCTTGTTGTGTATAAAAAGGCAAAGCATCAGCAGTTTGTGCCAATAATTTAATTTCTGCACGAAGTCCAGTTAAATACCTTACAGCTGTAAGAGGTGCTTTGAATTTATAAATAATTATATTTTCGAGTTTTTCAATATCCTCTAATGCTTCATCTGATAGTTCAATATGGTACTTTTTCATTTTAGTTTGTAACTAGTTCCATAATGAGCATTTAATTTATCCATCAGTCTATCAAATGCCTCATCTACAGTGACGTGATTTGTAAAATCGCTATAAGTAGATGGATGTGGATATTCTATTTCAGCGACTTTTTTGTGTTTTTGAATTTCACGCACAAGTTTACGACCAGTTGGACCATCTATGTTAATGCGGGCTATTACTTCCATAATATTATGTGTTTAAATAATTTGACAAAGATATAAAAGTTTTATTTAGGATGGCTGTTTTGAGAGAAATATTCAGAATAAAAAAGCTCCAGTAATGTGATGATTTACTGGAGCTTTTCTTTTATAATGGATATATCAATACAAAATAATACTGGCTTAATATTGCAAAGCACCAAATTTGACGGTAGTAGATAAGTCCCCCTTTAGGGGTTAGGGGCTCTTTTTTTACGCTTTTATAAAGTTAAGCCAATTACCGCCTTCCTCGTAATTTTCTATAACCAATGTTTTTTGTTCGTAAGCAAAGAAACCTGTCAAACTAGTGATTTCTTGTTTGAGAATAGACACAGCACCATCAATCAAATCTGCTCTAAAACCAGTATCACTCATTTTCAGTACCAAATCCATAGAAACCAGTCGGCTCATTATTTTACCCAATTCAACCAATTTACGTTGTGGCATTTGTAAATCCACTTCAAAACTAAGTAGTTCTTTCATATATTCTGCAGCACGACTAGAAAGTTCTTGCCCTTTCAAATATACGTATAAGCTTGTTTCCTTGGCAGTTTTCATAGATTTTACAACCGATTCGGCTATTTGAGCATATAGAATGTCATTTGAACCTTCAAAAATTTGGAATGGACGTGTATCAACCGTACCACGTCCAGCAATGTGATTCAATCTGTAACCAATTGCACCAACTAATGTTAGCAAAGTTTGAGTAGAATCTTGCATCAAATCCGTAGTTACCGTTTTGATAATATTCGCTTCAAGTCCCAATCCAGTCAAATCGTTTTTGATGTCGGCCATCGAACTTCCTTTCATTCCCAATGCTGAACAGATAGTGTAATTGGCCTGTAAACGAGCCAAATGCTGTTGAACTTGGTCGTAGGTAAACAATGATTTACCACCAATCAAACGTTGCTGGCAGTGCGCAATTCCTTCGTCGAGCATACGTTTGATAATTCCCAGACCCATTCCCGGAAAGTGCATACGGCTTCTGTGCAATAAATCGAGCATCATTTTTACGCCAGTAGTATGTGGGATAAGTCGTTGTATTTTTGGAATTTGCACATCTAGGATGTTGCGTCCATAAGGAATTTGATAAAGTCCCAAGTTTTCGAAATATTCTTCTACCACAATTTTTTGGTCAGGAGCAGTATTGTCGCAAACAAAAAAGTCGATATCACGTTGCAGATTACCTTGTTCAGTTTGTTTACGAGCTGTAAGCAACCAATAATCAGCTTGACCCGTAAGTCCTTGCCAATGTTTTGTGCCTTTTACGTGAAAATTATTCTCATTTTCCACAAAAGTAGTTTGCATATTTAGCGCATCACTTCCATATCCAGGCTCTGTAATCATCAATCCGCCCATGTTTTGTTTGTTCAAAAACCGTTCGAAAACAACTGTCTTTGCTTCATGTTGACCATATTTTGCAAACGGTTGCATGAAAAGGGCATGATTTATTCCCAATGTTAGCGATAAAGCCATCGACTCATACGATGCAGCAGATAGCAACTCCATGTTTTGAGCAACGGTTCCACCACCACCGCCGTATAGAGTTGGAATGCTCATATACAATGGATTAGTGTCCATTATTTTGCCCAAAACATCAGCAGATATACCTCTATTTATGGCTAATTGGTTGATGTCATTTTCCTCATGAAACACTTTTTTTAGGGTTGCTTTGAAATCAGCGAGAATTGATTCGAATGATTTCTTTTGAATTTCCTGTCCACTTTTTGATGTAGTTGTGTCAAGAGAATTGATTTGATTTTCGTTCATTTTTATTTTTTTAATGTATTAATGGGATTTAGTATTGAGAAATAAATCCAAAATTAGGCTGAATTTATTTTATATCGGGATATGTTAAAGGGTCATTTTTTAGCTTTAAATGTTTAGATATTAGCCTTTTGCACATATTAGCTAAAACTGTGCAACTTTTCAGTACATAAAACAATTCACTCTGCTAATTGTTTTGATGCAACTTGAAAAACAATCGATAAATGAAAAATCATTTTTGTGATTCAACTCAGTATGAATTTTTATCGAACTTTTTTGCATTTATATCTATGGTTTTATTACTTTTGCGTCACTTTTCGTGGGCAGACATTTATTTTCTGTTAATAACAGGACAAAAATAGTCATTTTATTTCCACATAGTGCTTTTTTATCAAAAATACGATTAGAATTTTTCATCTCACTCAATAACTAAAAATGGGAAAAGTATTGATTATCGGCGCTGGAGGCGTAGGAACAGTAGTTGCCAATAAAGTGGCTCAAAACTCAGATGTATTTACAGAAATCATGTTGGCAAGTCGTACCAAATCAAAATGCGATGTGATTGCTGCAGACCTTAAAAGTCGCTTCGGCGTTGAAATTAAAACAGCACAAGTTGATGCCGACAATGTACCAGAACTAGTAAAGTTACTGAATGAATATAAACCAGAATTGCTTATTAATGTCGCACTTCCTTATCAGGATTTAACTATTATGGATGCTTGTTTGGAGAGCGGTGTGAACTATTTGGACACTGCCAATTATGAACCAAAAGACGAAGCGCACTTTGAATATAGCTGGCAATGGGCGTACAAAGAAAGATTTGAGAAAGCGGGTTTAACTGCTATTTTGGGTTGTGGATTTGACCCTGGAGTAACCAGTATTTATACTGCTTATGCTGCGAAACACCATTTTGATGAAATACATTACCTTGATATTGTAGATTGTAATGCTGGTGATCATGGTAAAGCTTTTGCAACTAATTTCAATCCTGAAATAAACATTCGCGAGGTTACTCAACGTGGAAAATACTGGGAAAACGGACAATGGGTGGAAACTGAACCGCACGAAATTCACATGCCATTGACTTATCCGGAAGTAGGAGCGAAGGAATCGTATGTAATTTTTCACGAAGAATTGGAGTCGTTGGTAAAAAACTACCCAACATTGAAACGTGCTCGTTTTTGGATGACTTTTGGACTTGAATATTTAACTCATCTACGTGTAATTCAGAATATTGGCATGGCGCGTATTGACGAAGTGGAATATAATGGACAAAAAATTGTACCTATTCAATTCCTAAAAGCTGTTTTGCCAAATCCAGGTGATTTGGGTGAAAATTATACTGGCGAAACTTCCATTGGTTGTCGAATCAAAGGCTTGAAAGATGGCAAAGAAACTACCTATTACGTGTATAATAATTGCAGCCATGAAGCTGCCTACAAAGAAACCGGTGCGCAAGGTGTAAGTTATACAACTGGCGTTCCAGCCATGATAGGTGCCATGATGTTTATGAAAGGTATCTGGAGAAAACCGGGAGTATTTAATGTTGAGGAATTCAATCCAGATCCATTTATGGAACAATTAAATATCCACGGATTGCCTTGGTACGAATTGCATAATATTGATTTGGAGCTGTAATTAGTTGATATCTAGAAGTTTGTAGCTGTTAGTTTAAGTTGAGTTTATAATAATCAATATTTGTATAATTTCCCTTTACGGGTTAGAGGTCATTAGGGCGTGGTTTATTTCACGTCCTTTTTTCATCTTAAGAAATCTTCTTTTTTTATCTATTGTATAGGATAGTGTTTTTTCGTACTTTTGTGCAACTTTTAAAACTATTCTATATCAAACTTAGAAATAGTAAATAGTAAATGTTTAAATAGCAAAAATACCTATTTTGGAAAAAATTATCATCCTCGATTTTGGTTCACAAACCACACAACTTATTGGTCGCCGATTGCGCGAATTGAACGAATACTGCGAAATTGTTCCTTACAACAAATTCCCCGAAAATACCGAAAATGTCAAAGGTGTTATCCTTTCAGGAAGTCCTTATTCTGTTTATGACCCTGAAGGCTTTAAGGCAGATTTAAGCCAAATTCGCGGTAGATTTCCTGTGCTTGGAATTTGCTATGGTGCTCAATATATGGCATATACTTCGGGCGGAAATGTTGAGTCGGCAGGTTCTCGAGAGTATGGCCGTGCAAATATTAGCTCTATTGATGCAAATGATGAATTGCTGAAAGGTATGAATTCGGGCTCTCAAATTTGGATGTCGCATGGTGATAGTATTACAGTTATTCCTGAAAATTTCAAGAAAATAGCAAGTACAGATGATGTAGATTTGGCAGCATTTAAAATTGAAGGTGAGAAAACTTGGGGCGTACAATTTCACCCGGAAGTTTTTCATACACTTGACGGAACATTATTGCTCGAGAATTTCCTTAATATCTGCGGTTGTGCCAAAAACTGGTCGCCAGCTTCGTTTGTTGAATCCACTGTTGCTGAACTAAAAAAGCAATTGGGCAATGATAAAGTGGTACTCGGACTTTCGGGTGGTGTTGATTCGTCGGTTGCTGCCGTGTTGCTGAACAAAGCCATTGGCAAAAACTTGACTTGTATCTTTGTGGATCACGGTTTACTACGCAAAAACGAATTTGAAAACGTGATGAAAGATTACGAACATTTGGGTTTGAACGTGATTGGGGTGAATGTAAAAG
This sequence comes from Paludibacter sp., assembly GCA_037142715.1. Taxonomy (GTDB): domain Bacteria; phylum Bacteroidota; class Bacteroidia; order Bacteroidales; family Paludibacteraceae; genus Paludibacter. Next base: position 10,338 of record JBAXAD010000088.1, read on the forward strand.
ACCGTTTTTATAAAGCTTTGGAAGGTATTTCTGACCCAGAACAAAAACGTAAAATCATTGGAAGTGGATTTATTGATATATTTGACGAAGAAGCACACAAAATTAAAGACGTAAAATGGCTGGCACAAGGCACCATTTATCCAGATATTATTGAATCACTTTCCATAACTGGAACGGTGATTAAATCGCACCACAATGTGGGTGGATTACCAGAAAAAATGCATTTGAAACTTTGTGAACCACTCCGTTTACTTTTCAAGGACGAAGTTCGCCGCGTGGGAACGCAACTTGGAATGATGCACCATCTTATTAAACGTCAACCGTTTCCAGGGCCAGGATTGGCGGTGAGAATACTTGGAGATATTACTCCCGAGAAGGTTCAAATACTGCAAGATGCCGACGATATTTTTATCAACGGACTTCGCGAATGGAATTTGTATGATATGGTTTGGCAAGCTGGCGTTATTTTACTTCCTGTGCAATCGGTTGGTGTAATGGGGGATGAAAGAACCTACGAAAATGCAGTTGCTTTGCGTGCAGTAACCTCTACAGATGCCATGACAGCAGATTGGGCACAACTTCCTTATGAGTTTTTGGCCAAAATGTCCAATGAAATTATCAACAAAGTGAAAGGCGTAAACCGCGTGGTGTATGACATTAGCTCTAAACCACCTGCTACAATTGAGTGGGAATAGATTGCTTTCAGCATTATCCATGGTAATTTTCAAAATAATATCAAAGTGCAATCTTTAAATCTAAGGTTGCACTTTTAGTAAAATGTGGATTCTTGCATTGCAAGACTTCATTTGTAAATAGTAAAAAAAAAAATTGTAATTGCTTTGATTGATACCCATTCACATATTTATTCCGAAGAATTTGACACCGACATTGTAGAGGTAATACAACGTGCAAAAGATGTTGGCGTTCAGCATATTATTTTGCCAAACTTAGATAGTGAAACTTTGCCTAGGATGTTGTCTTTGGAGGCAGAATATCCCGGATTTTGTTTCGCTGCTATCGGTTTACATCCTACAAGCGTTAAAGAGAATTTCGAAGCGGAGTTGGCATTGGTTGCATCGGAATTGAAGCGAAGAAGCTGGATTGCAATTGGTGAAATTGGTATTGATTTATATTGGGATAGAACTTTTCTTGACGAGCAAATTAAAGCTTTTCAGCAACAAATTGATTGGGCATTGGATTATAACTTGCCTGTTATTATTCACGTCCGGAATTCTTTCAGGGAGACAATGGATGCATTAATTCCATATAAAAATAGAGGATTGAAGGGAGTTTTTCATAGTTTTGTTGGAACAATTGAAGAAGTACAGGAAATACTCGCTTTTGGAGGTTTTAAACTAGGAATTAATGGAATAATCACTTTCAAAAATTCAGGCTTAGACAAAGTAGTTGCCCAAATCGACATGAAAAATATATTGTTAGAAACTGATTCTCCTTACCTTACGCCTGCACCACATCGAGGAAAACGTAACGAGAGTGCATATACACAGTTGGTTGCTCGTAAATTGGCCGAAGTTTATAATTGCTCGTTGGAAGAAATTGATGAAATTTCAACTCTTAATGCCAAAACATTGTTTAATATTTAATTACTGCATTTTACATTCTTCAATTCTTCATATTCTCATTTTTTTATTTCCATATCTCGGTTTATTTATATACTTTTGCAATTCGAAAAATTACGGAGAGATGCTCGAGTGGTTGAAGAGGTACGCTTGGAAAGCGTATGTACTCCAAAAGGGTACCGGGGGTTCGAATCCCTTTCTCTCCGCAAAATAGCTAAGACATTTAGCGACAAAAAACGGTAAAACCCTACATAATCAGTGATTTGTAGGGTTTTTTCTTTGTTATACGTTCCCACAAAAAGGACAGAAAAAAGACAAAAATCGACCCACTTTCTTTCCTAATTCATACCCCTTTTCTGTATTCCCCAAAAGGGGTACGATTTGTCCGAAATAGGCACTTTCCTGTCTGATATTGGCATTCTGCATAACTCTCATAAACAATTTATTAAGTCTAACTTTGTAATTCAATTTTGAGATTATGAAAACAACATTCAACGTACTCTTCTTTCTGAAGAGAGACAAACAGAAAAAAAACGGAAACGTACCTCTCATGTGCCGCATCACTGTTGACGGAAAAGAAACTCGTTTTAGTATGAAAACCGACCTTGACTCTGGCCACTGGGATGTAAAATCGGGAAAAATGACTGGAAGAAGTGCAAAAGCACTTGAAATCAATGGCCTTATCGATAACACAAAATCGGTTTTAAACAGGATTTATCATCAGGAACTGGAACGTATACAGTCAGTTACAGCTGAGAAAATTAAGAATATATTTTTTGGTATCAATACGAAACAGCAAACTTTGCTTGAATTATTCAAGAAACATAATGCAGATGTAAAAAGTCTTATCGGGATAAGTAAATCCAAAGCTACCCTGCAAAAATATGAGGTAACCTTGAAACATACTACCAGTTTTTTACGAAAAAAATATAATTTATCAGATATTCCATTTGCAGAAATAAACCACATGTTTATCTCTGATTTTGAAACATTTTTAATGGTAGATTGTCAATGTCAGTCAAATACAACCGCTAAGTTTATACAGTTCTTTAAACGAATTATCCTGATTGCACGTAATAATGGTTGGATGCTACACGACCCTTTTGTAAATTATAAGATTAGAATCAATAAAGTTGACCGTGGATACCTGACTAAAGAAGAATTAGAATTAATATTTAAGAAAAAAATTGAGATACCAAGATTGGAACATGTACGTGATATATTTGTATTTTCCTGCTTCACCGGATTGGCATATATTGACGTGTATAACCTAAAAGAAGGTAATATCCGCACTTCATTTGATGGAAACCTTTGGATTATGACTAAACGTCAGAAAACGGATGTAAACTCAAATATTCCTCTGCTTGAAGTCCCCAAAATGATATTAGCGAAATACAAAGGAAAACTTCCTGAAGGGAAAATCCTGCCAATTACAAGTAATCAAAAAATGAATGCTTATTTGAAAGAAATCGGCGATTTGTGTGAAATCCAAAAGAATCTGACCTTCCATTTGGCCAGACATACATTTGCCACCACAATAACACTGTCGCAAGGTGTACCCATTGAGACAGTATCAAAAATGCTTGGACATACAAATATTAAAACCACTCAGATTTATGCCAGGATAACGGATAATAAAATAAGTCATGATATGGGCCTACTATCTGTGAAACTCAAAGAAATGGAAAGCTCCTTTCAATTATAAAATATGTTAGAGCTGACGAAGCCTGAAAAGGAAAGAACTGGTCACTGATTGTGACTTCAAGTCTGGGGGATATTTATGAATTTTCGTAAAAGGGTAAGAAAGTGAGTTTTATCTAAAATTTAAGGAAAGCTGTATTGTTGCAACCAATACGGCTTTTTTTCATACATTATGTAGGGTATTGGTATGCTTTATCCATACTTCATCCATACATGAGGAACTAACCCGCAATAAAAGGGGCAACCTGTTCAATTTTTAATCCGGTGTACCGACAGAATTCGTCAACAGTTACGAACTGGTGTTCTTTTTTTAGATTGCTATCTTTTATCTTAGCAAGCAACAACCTTCCGTAACGTTCACTCTTTCC
>JBAXAD010000089.1:0-13957 GCA_037142715.1 Paludibacter sp.
GAGTTATTCTTTTTTTCATTAGTAACATTCTCAATTAGAGTGTTTTCTATCAATTGATTAGTTGTTGATTAGTTCAACGCCAATGTAGGTTTCACAATTTTTGCCTTAATAAGCTTTGTTTCAGAATCTATATTCATCAAAATAGTATCACCAGCTTCCAACTCACCACCCAAAACCACATCTGCCAATTCGTCTTCCAAATACTTTTGAATGGCACGTTTCAACGGACGAGCTCCATATTGAACATCGTATCCTTTTTCGGCAATATAATCTTTGGCTTCGGTTGTTAGTTCAAGTTTGTAACCCATTGCAATAACACGGCTAAATAAACCTTTCAATTCCAAGTCAATAATCTGATTTATAGACTCTTTGCTCAATTGGTCGAACATAACCACATCGTCAACACGATTCAAAAATTCAGGAGCAAAAGCTTTGTTCAATGCTTTCTGAATTACACCACGCGAAAATTCAGAATCTCCTTCAGGTGTTGAAGAAGTTGTAAATCCAACTCCTTTTCCAAAATCCTTCAATTGACGAGTTCCCACGTTGGAAGTCATGATAATAATGGTATTTTTGAAATCTATTCTGCGACCCAAACTGTCTGTCAAGCGACCTTCGTCCATTACTTGTAACAATATATTAAACACATCAGGATGCGCTTTTTCAATTTCATCGAGTAAAATGATTGAATATGGTTTCCTGCGCACTTTTTCGGTCAATTGTCCGCCTTCTTCGTAACCCACATATCCTGGAGGCGCTCCAATCAGTCGAGAAACACTGAATTTCTCCATGTATTCGCTCATGTCTACACGAATCAACGAATCTGCACTGTCGAACATAAATTCAGCCAATATTTTGGCCAAATGCGTTTTTCCAACACCAGTTGGGCCAAGGAAAATAAATGAACCAATAGGTTTGCTAGGATCTTTCAATCCAATGCGATTCCGCTGAATAGCTTTAACTATCTTGTTAACCGCCTCATCTTGTCCTATCACTTTGCTTTGCAATACTTCCTTCATTTGGCGCAATTTCAAACCTTCGGCTTGTGCAATTCGTTGAACTGGAATACCCGACATCATTGCAACTACCTCGGCAACTTGCTCTTCGTCAACTGTTTCTGGATGCAATTGCGCTTCTTGTTCCCAACGCTTCACGGCATCTTCCAACTGATATTGCGTTTGTTTTTCCTGATCACGGATTGGCCCAGCCAATTCATATTTTTGATCAGAAAGTACTTTCATTTTTTCTTTCCGCAATTCTTCAATTCGTTTTTCCAACACTTCAATTTCCACAGGAACAGACACTGTGCCAATGTGAACGCGTGAACCAGCTTCATCGAGTGCATCAATGGCTTTATCAGGAAAACAACGGTCGGTAATATAACGGTCGGTTAAGCGCACGCAAGCCTTAATGGCATCAGGTGTATATCTTACATTGTGGTGATATTCATACCGATCCTGAATATTTTCGAGAATCTGTAATGTTTCGTCAGCAGTGGTTGGATCTACCATTATTTTTTGGAAACGACGTTCCAACGCACCATCTTTTTCAATACTTTTGCGATATTCGTCCAAAGTTGTAGCACCCACGCATTGTATTTCGCCACGTGCCAATGCTGGTTTCAGCATATTGGCAGCATCCAAGGAACCTGGAGCGCCACCAGCACCCACAATGGTATGAATTTCGTCAATAAATAAAATCACATCAGGATTCTTCGACAATTCGTTCAAAATTGCTTTGATACGTTCTTCAAACTGCCCACGGTATTTTGTTCCGGCCACTATTGAAGCCATATCAAGCGAAACAACACGTTTATCAAACAAAACACGAGATACTCGACGTTGAATTATCCGCAGTGCAAGCCCTTCAACAATAGCCGATTTACCAACACCGGGATCGCCAATAAGTACAGGATTGTTCTTTTTACGGCGACTTAGAATTTGTGCCAAACGCTCAATTTCTCGGTTACGACCAACAATTGGATCCAACCGATTTTCCAATGCGGCTTTGGTAATATCAGTACCAAAAGTATCCAATGCGGGCGTATCACTTTGTTTTGCACCTACTGATGAAGCTGGTGCTTTCTTTTTGCGACGTGGGTCATCATCTTCGTCATCATCATCCTGAAAACTAGAACCCATACGCACATCTTTTGGCTCTTCAATAAATGCTTTGGCCATATCGTAAGTTAGATTTTCTGCCAATAATACGTCACCGGCCAAGTTGTTTTTTTCTTTCAAAATTGCCAACAATAAATGCTCAGTATCAGCAGTTTCAATAGACATGGAACGGGTCTCCAGCTCCATTATTTTCTTAATCTTTTCGGTGCTTTTCAAGTTTGGAATTTCTTCTCCACTTGGTTCAGCATCAGTTTTTATCTGACTTTCTATGGTTTGCTTTATTTTGGATAAATTCACGTGCGAACCGTTTAATATATCTATGGCCTTTCCACTACCATTGCGCAAAATACCCAATAATAAATGCTCTGGACCCACATAGTTATTACCCAATCGCTCAGCTTCTTGCGAACTGTATAGAAGCACATTATGTAATTGTTCTGAATAGTTGACTGTCATAAAAAAAAGGTTTTTAATATTTGGTTTCGCGTTTCAATTTCCGCGTCAGGTTTAATAATTTACAACTGCATCCTATTCGCTTTTGTTCATTAGTTGACAAAAATAGAAATAAATAATTGAGAAATGGTCAATAGGAAACAAATTTAAGAATAAATAAATTCGTAGTTGTTTTTATCTCTTTTCTTGTCTTCTCAAAAATAATACCGAAAATATAATCTGTTTTTTATCGGTAATTTTGTCAGTATGGCACAAGAAATGATTTTTTTCTGTAGATTTGCGGGCTGAAAATTAGATTGTGAAATTTTCAGCATACAATTTTCAAATAGAAAACAAACAAATTAAACAAATAGTTTATGTCTGAACAAAATCCTTCTTCATTGCGCGAGTCCTCTTTTGCAAGATGGTCTGCTCTTGCTATTGTTTCATTTACCATGTTTTGCGGATACTTTTTAGCTGACGCTATGAGTCCGTTAAAACCATTATTGGAAAGCCAATTATTGTGGGACAACATTGATTACGGCATTTTTACCAGTGCTTATGGCTGGTTCAATGTGTTTCTTATGATGTTGATTTTCAGCGGAATTCTGTTGGATAAAACCGGAGTTAGGTTTACAGGACTACTTTCCTCTGTAGTTATGGTTGCTGGTGCTTGTATAAAATATTTTGCTATTTCGCATTATTTTCCAGTAGGAATGGCACCTATTTTTGGGATAAAAGCACAGGTAATGTTTGCAGCTTTGGGGTATGCCATTTTTGCGGTAGGAATTGAAACGATTGGAATAACCATTTCTCGAATCATTGTCAAATGGTTTAAAGGTAAGGAAATGGCTTTGGCTATGGGTTTGAATGTTGCTTTTGCACGTATGGGAACATTATTGGCTGTGGCCATTCCACTCCCAATTGCTAAATACTTTGGAGATGTTTCTATCCCAATTTTATTTGGTGCCTTGCTGCTTTGTATCGGTTTAATTGTTTACATAGTTTATGTGCGCATGGATATAAAATTGGAACAATCCGAAGCTCACCTTGAAAAAGACGATGAAGAACCATTCAAAATATCTGATATTTTAAGTATTATCACCAACAAAGGTTTTTGGTTGATAGCATTGCTTTGTGTATTGTTTTATTCGGCAGTTTTCCCTTGGATAAAATTTGCTACTGACTTGGTAATCAATAAATACCATGTAAATCCCGATTTAGCGGGTTTAATTCCAAGCGTATTACCTTTGGGAACCCTTTTTCTAACTCCATTTTTCGGAAATTTATATGACAAAAAAGGAAAAGGAGCTACCATCATGATTATCGGTGCATTGCTATTGATTTTGGTACACGGTATTTTTTCTATTCCATTCTTAAATGATTGGAAATTGGCCATGGCAGTAACCGTGGTTCTCGGAATCGCATTGTCGCTTGTGCCCTCTGCAATGTGGCCTTCAGTTCCTAAAATCATTCCAGAAAAACAACTTGGAACAGCTTATGCACTTATTTTTTGGATTCAAAACTGGGGTTTAATGGGCGTTCCATTGTTAATCGGTATTGTATTGAGCAATACTAATCCAACAGTTTCGCAAGCCAAAGAAACTGTAAAAAATGCTATTACAGAAACATATACGCAATTACAACCAAAGCTGAGTCTAAATAAAATTGAATTTGACAAAGCCATAGACGGAACTACAACTAGACTTATCAATCAAGTATTGGTGAATACAGAATATGAAGGAAAGCAAGACACAATTGGTTTTGGAAGTTTTAAAAAAGAATTGGTTTCTGTAAATATGCTAGCGATAAAAAATCTGCAACAAGTTGACAGCAAGAAACAAACGCTACAACAAGTTGAAGATGCTTGCGTAGATGCAGGATATGCTGCCATTGACAAAAAACAAATTGCTTTGCGATATGATTATACAAAAGCCAATCTGATATTCATGATTTTTGGCATTTTGGCATTCATTGTTGGATTTATGCTAAAGGCCGAGGACAAGAAAAAGGGTTACGGTCTGGAATTACCAAATATGGAAAAATAAAATATTTGATGCATCATTTATACTTTGAGACCTTGCATGCAAGGTCTCTTTTTGTAATGAAATGATAAAATTATTTTCGCCATTCAAAAAAAAAGTGTATTTTTATAGTCTCAAAAAAAGACAAATCCAAAACATAGAATTATATGGAAAACAACGCTTTACAAATGGAAGTGATAGCCAAAGCGCAAACTTGGCTTACCGGAAATTACAATGAAGAAACGAAAAATGATATTCGTCGCATGATTGATGCCGAGGATAAAACAGAATTAATCGAGTCGTTTTATCGCAATTTAGAGTTTGGAACAGGTGGTTTACGTGGAATTATGGGTGCTGGAACCAACCGTATGAACATTTACACAGTTGGAGCAGCCACACAAGGTTTGAGTAATTATTTGATAGCTCAATTTCCAAATGTACCTCAAATTAGCGTGGTTATTGGACACGATTGCCGCAATAATAGTCGCTTATTTGCAGAAATTTCCGCTAATATTTTTTCTGCCAATGGCATTAAAGTCTATCTTTTCGAAGACCTCCGTCCAACTCCAGAAGCTTCATTTGCCATTCGTCAACTGGGCTGCCAAAGTGGAATTATCCTTACCGCATCGCACAATCCTAAGGAATACAACGGCTACAAAGCTTATTGGGACGATGGCGCACAAATGATTGCACCGCATGATGAAAATGTAATTTTGGAAGTAAACAAAATTAGCAGTGTAGATGACATCAAATTTGAAGGAAATCCTGCATTAATTGAAATTATTGGCGAAAAAATTGACAAAGCATTTATTGATGCAATAAAAGGTATAACATTATCGCCAGATGCGATTAAACGCAACAGTGATTTAAAAATCGTTTACACACCTATACACGGAACGGGTGTAAAATTAATTCCTCGTGCATTGCGCGAATTTGGATTTACCAATATCATCAATGTGCCAGAGCAAGATGTGACAAGTGGCGATTTTCCAACCGTTTTATCACCAAATCCTGAAGAACCAGCTGCATTGGATATGGCTGTAAAAAAAGCAATCGCTACTGATGCTGACATTGTTATGGCTTCGGACCCTGATGCTGACCGACTTGGAATAGCTGTGAAAAACGACAAAGGTGAATGGATTTTGGTAAATGGCAATCAAACTGCTTTGCTGTTTATTTATTATTTAATCCGTCGCTGGAAAGAACTTGGGAAAATTACGGGTAATGAATACGTGGTAAAAACCATTGTTACTACCGAAATTATCAAACAAATAGCTGAACGCAATGGAGTAGAAATTTTCGATTGTTTCACTGGTTTTAAATGGATTGCAGCTGTAATTCGTGAAAACGAAGGTATAAAACAATACATCGGCGGTGGCGAAGAAAGTTACGGTTTCCTACCAGAAGAATTTGCTCGCGATAAAGACGCCGTTTCGTCATGTGCCTTAATGGCAGAGATTGTTGCTTGGGCTAAAGACAATGGCAAAACTCTTTTCGAACAATTGCAAGATATTTACGTAGAATATGGTTACGGAAAAGAAAAAGGCATTTCGGTAGTGCGCAAAGGAAAATCGGGTGCAGAAGAGATTATTCAAATGATGACAAATTTCAGCAGCAATCCTCCAAAAGAAATAGCAGGTTCTAAAGTTGTTATTATCAAAAACTACGAAACGCTGAAAATGACCAATGTATCTACCGGGGAAGTTTCTGACTTGATTATGCCTGCAACTTCTAATGTATTGCAATACTTTACTGAAGATGGAACAAAAATCTCCGTTCGTCCTTCGGGAACAGAACCAAAAATCAAGTTCTATATTGAAGTTCGTGGTGAAATGAAATCGCGTGCAGAATACGATGCTGCCGATGCTGCCGCCAATTTGAAAATTGAAGCTGTAAGAGCCTCACTGGGAGTTTAATACGACGAAATTCAATTAATTTCTAAATTCTCAAAAACCGTCATTCATTAATTTGAATGACGGTTTTTTTCATTGAAGCTAATAGATTTTAACCTGCCGAAAACTCCTTTGAAATTTCAAATTTATTTTCATTTTCAATAATAGAAAAAAAAGATAATTTGAAAACACAGTTTTAAATATTTATAGTTTGATTTTCTGTCAAATAAATTATCTTTGCGTGATAAAATATATCCAGTTCTGAAAATTAACCTCCAAGGAAGACTATTTAATATGAAATTGACATTTAAAATTAAAGCAATACTCTTTTCCATATTTGTTATTTCATTCATGTTTTTAGTATCATGGGTCGTAGCTAAAAATACTGAAAATCAACTCCGTAACATATTACTTTTACAAACAAAAATTGGAGCACAAGCCATCAACATAGAATATGTGAAAAATCTTTCAGGTTCTTTAGCTGACTTGAAAACACCTGATTATATTCGACTTAAAGAGCAATTTGCCAATATGATGAAAGCCGACAAAAATTTACGGTTTGTATATCTTATGGGCATGAATAAAAAAAACGAAGTGTTTTTTTATGTAGATGATAAGCCAGAAGGAACTAAAGAAGAATCACCTCCAGGCAGTTTATACGGCGAGGCACCGAATGAGTTCAAGGTAGTAATGAAAACTGGAATTGCTACGGTTGAGGGTCCATCTACAGATTCTTGGGGTACTTATGCAAGTGGTTGTGCACCTGTAATTGATCCAAAAACAGGGAAAGCAATCGCTATTTTCGCAATAGATTTTGATGCTAAAACTTGGTATTGGCAAATAATTTCTCGTACATCCTTACCTGTAGGATTAATTATAATGTTGATGTTGGGCTCAATAGCTTATTATATATCAAAACTTCGTGACAAACTATTACGTGAAAGTGAAGAAAAACTAAAGACAGTTTTAGAAACTTCGCCAGATGGAATTGTAATATGTGGGTTGGATGGAGAGTTGCAATTTGTCACCTCACAAACGGTTAGTATTTTAGGTTATGAATCGGTAGAAGAACTTATTGGTAAAAGCACAATGGAGTTAATGCATCCAAGCTTTCAGGATAAAGTAAATCAAATAACGAAAGATATAGTCAACGGGAGTTTAACTGGAGCCATCGAGTATTTAACGGTAAAAAAAGATGGAAGTTCGCTCTATTTAGAAGCCAATGCAAGTGTAATGAAGGATACTAAAAATAATCCTACTGGATTATTATATATTCTTCGCGACATTACTAATAGGAAAAAAGCAGAGGAAAATCTAGCACAAATTAGCCAGCGACTTACTTTGGCCACTAAAGCCGGTGGAGTTGGGATTTGGGATTATGACCCTATCAACAATATTTTGTTGTGGGATGACCAAATGTTTGAGCTATATGGAATAGAAAAAAACAATTTTGTAGGTGCTTATGAAACTTGGATTGCCGGTGTTCATCCAGAAGATGCAGAACAGGAAAATGTGAATATTCAACTTGCAATTAATGGTGAAAAAGAATTTGACACTGAATTTAGAGTTGTTTGGGCGAATGGTACAATCCATAATATTAAAGCGCTTGCTACCGTAATACGAGACCAATCGGGATTAGCCATCCGGATAATTGGGACCAATTGGGACATAACCGAAAAGAAAAAAGTAGAAGAAGAACTCCAAAAAGCTGTTATGGCGGCAGAAGCTGCCAGCAAGGCAAAGTCGGAGTTTTTGGCCAATATGAGTCACGAAATACGCACTCCACTCAATGGCGTTATTGGTTTTACAGATTTGCTAAAAACCACGCCACTATCTCAAGTACAGGAGTTGTATGTAAAAAATGCAAATGCTTCAGGACATACACTTTTGGGTATTATCAATGACATTCTTGATTTTTCGAAAATTGAAGCTGGCATGTTAGATTTGGATATCAATAAAACTGATATGATTGAATTATTGGGGCAAAGTGTTGATGTTATCAAATATGTGGCTGGTAAAAAAGAGTTGGAAATGTTACTCGACATCGATAAGGAAATGCCTCGTTTTGCGGCTGTTGACTCGGTTCGACTAAAGCAAATACTGGCAAATCTACTGGCAAATGCTGTAAAATTCACTGAAATAGGTGAAGTTGTACTTAAAGCAACATATAATAAAATATCCAATAAAAAGGGTTGCTTCAGATTTTCGGTAAGCGACACCGGTATTGGTATAAATCCAGAACAGCAGGAAAAGTTATTTAAAGCTTTCAGCCAAGGCGATAGCTCTACCACCCGGAAGTACGGCGGAACAGGACTGGGGTTGATAATTTCGGAAATGATTGCACAAAAAATGGGAAGTGAAATAAAAATAGAAAGCACTTTAGGCAAAGGATCAATTTTTTATTTTGATATTGTTACAACGGTAGAACATGGTCCAAAAATTGACCCAGCTACCATGAAATCTATCAAGCAATGTCTTGTGATAGACGATAATGAAAACAACCGAATCATTCTTGAGGATACAATGGCCAGTTGGGGAATTGGGTGCGTAAGTTGCGACAATGGGCTGTCAGCACTAAGAATAATTGACTCATCTGCACCCTTCGACGTGGTTATCTGTGACTATCACATGCCATTGTTGGATGGTTTGGAAACTATAAAAATGATTCGAAAAAATCTTAACCTATCGCCTGAAAAACTACCAATAATACTTTTACATTCTTCATCTGACGATGCTGAATTACATAAAAAATGCGATGATTTGGGGGTGCGATTTAGATTGACAAAACCTGTGAAGGCAGATGAGTTATATAGTTATTTATGCAATATTAAGACACCTGCAAAAACCATTGAATTGATTGAAGAAATAAAAGAAGAGGTTATGGATGAAAAAATTGATTCGATAAAAAACTGTTCAATCGTAATTGCAGAAGATAACGATTTTAATATGATGTTGGTTAAAGTGCTGGTTTCTAGAATTATTCCTACAGCTAGAATTATTGAAGCAGTAAATGGTATTGAATCCGTAACATTTTGGGAATCAGAAAAGCCAGACCTTATTCTAATGGATATGCAGATGCCCGAAATGAGTGGTGTGGAAGCAACTTTAAAAATTAGAGAACTGGAGCAAAACACAAAAAAACATGTTCCAATAATTGCTTTGACTGCGGGTGCTTTGAAAGAAGAAAAAGAAAAGTGTATGGCTGCGGGAATGGATGACTTTTTGACTAAACCAATTGAACAAGAGAAACTTGAACAATTGATAAACCATTATCTTAATAAATAATAGTTCAATTTTCCGGATAATAAAAGTTATACCAACAATCCGTTTTCATTAAATGGTACAGATTGCCACTTATTTTGATTTAATTGTTGCATGGTTTTGAATCCTGCTTTCTTTAACGCTCTAAAAGTAGGTTCAAAGCCATCAATTACATTTATAGGATAGTGGCAATCGGAATTGACCATTATTGGAATTTGCAACTCATTTATTAAAGGGTAGAATTGCTGATGTGGATAAGTAAAACCTTTTTTAAAAAGAGATTTTGTATTGATTTCCAATATCATGCCTTGTTCTTTTAGTAATTGAAGGGTTTCTCCAACAAGGTTTTTATACCAAAGAGCATTACCATCAAAGGATTTATAATTTGATGCATTGAGCGATATTTTATCAAAATGTCCAACAATATCAAATCCGCCTTTTTGAATCATCAAATTTGTAACTTCAAAAAAACGCTTAACGGCCAGCTTAATGTCACCATTATAAATTTGTTGCAGTCCCTTATCAAAGTCGTTAAAATCTCCATCGATACAAAAAAATTGTTCGTCATCAATTTTGTCTAAATAATGGATAGAACCAATCAAATAATCAAAGGTTTTACCTTGAAAGAAATCATTTTCAATGCTGGAATAATTTTCTATATAATCGACTTCCAATCCAAAATACAATTCAATTTGATTTTTATACTTAATCTTTAATCGATTGAATTCCAATAGATAATCATCAAAATCATCTTCTTTCATTGTCCATTTTGTTAGAAATGGAAGTGGTGCGTGCGAAGAAAAACCATAGCTTTTGATACCTTTAGCGATAGCAGATTCCACAAATTCCTCCATTGAACTCCGTCCATCACAAAACGTACAATGACTATGATAATTTGACCAATACATGATTTTTTCTTTAGATTTTACAAATGTAAAAAAAATAATTTACATATCAAAGTGAAAAAGAAATTTGTGAACAATGAAACTATAGTTCTTCATTTTTGTTTGACTATGCAGAATGATTACCTTTGCTAAACATATAACAAAACCCGATGAACGATTCAAACTCATACACTCTCTATAACAAAAAAAAGGAACGCTACCTTAACTATAATCAGGTATTAAAAGCCGAATTCACTGAACGTGTGCAGAAAATATCTATCAATGCTGGATTTACATGCCCAAACCGTGATGGAAGTAAAGGAGTTGGGGGTTGTACTTACTGTAATAATCAGACATTTAGCCCTGGCTATTGTAAACCAAGTAAAAGTGTGAGTCAACAAGTGGAGGAAGGCATCGCATTTTTTCATCACAAATATGCTACCCAGAACTACTTGGCTTATTTTCAGTCGTATACCAACACTTACGATGCCATTGAGAAACTAAAAGCAATTTACGAAGAAGCCCTCTCCTACCCCAATGTGGTGGGAATTGTGGTGGGAACTCGCCCTGACTGCGTCAACGATGAATTGCTTGATTACTTTGCCGAACTGAGCAAAAAATACTACGTAATGATTGAATATGGCATTGAGTCCACCAATGATGACACGCTGGAATTTATCAACCGCGGGCATGATTTTGCGTGTGCCGAGAAAGCCATCAATGATACCGCGAAACGTGGGATAAGAACTGGTGCGCATATAATTCTGGGATTGCCCAAGGAAGATAGGGAAATTGTACTTTCGCACGCCGTAAAACTGTCCAAATTACCACTTACCGCACTGAAAATTCATCAGTTACAATTGGTAAGAGGAACAAAAATGGCGAAACAATTTGTCGAAAATCCAGAATGGTTTAATTTGTATTCGGCAGCAGAATATGTAGATTTAGCAATTGATTTTATCGAACTCTTGAATCCCAAAATTGGCGTTGAGCGGTTTGTTTCTCAATCTCCAAAAAGCCTGTTAGTTGCACCAGAATGGGGATTAAAAAACTTTGAATTTCTAGCTAAAATAGAAAAAAGGTTGGAAGAAAGAGATTCGTGGCAAGGAAAGAAATATATTGCCGAATAGAATTAAAACCAAGATATAAAATAGCCTCCAACCTACAAATAAATTGTAAGTTGGAGGCTATTCACTAAAAATATCTTTTACTTTTGAAGTGCCAATTCCCATTCCTCCTGCTTAAAACCGACCAATACGGTTTCTCCAGAAATCATTATTGGGCGTTTTACCATCAAACCATTCGTTGCCAAAATATCAATCAATTCATTTTCTGGCAACACTTTTACTTTATCCTTCATGTTATGTTCTTTGTACAGCAATCCGCTCGTATTAAAGAACTTACTGATAGGAAGTCCACTTTGTTTCAACCAAGTTTGTAATTCTGTAACGCTTGGATTTTCTTCTTTTATTGGACGATAAGAATATTGAATATTATTTGCTTTCAGCCATTTTTCGGCTTTTTGGCAAGTACCACATTTTGGGTAACAGAGAACTAAAGGAGTTGTCATATATATTTTGTCTAAAGTCCAAGGTCTAATGTCAAAAGTCGATGTCATTAGACATTTGACCTTGGACTTTGGACAATTTTTATTTGAATATTGCTTTAAAAATATCGTTTCCGTTGGAGAATATCAACAATGCAAAAAGTAAAATCATACCTGCAGTTTGCGCATATTCCATAAATTTGTCATTGGGTTTACGGCCAGTAATTATTTCGTAAAGTAGAAATAATACATATCCACCATCCAATGCCGGTATAGGTAAGAAATTCATAAATGCCAGAATAACAGATAGTAATGCAGTCATTGACCAGAAAACTTGCCAATCCCACGCTTTTGGAAACATTTTTCCAATAGCACCAAATCCACCCAATTTTTTAGAACCTTCTTTGGTAAATACCAATTTCATTTGTTTCACGTAGCTTGTCAAGGTTTCCCAACCAAGATTGATTCCCGCTGGAATAGCCGCAAAGAAACCGTATTCGGTACGTTTGGTAGTCAAATACTTAAAGTATGGATAAAACGCCACGCCTAATTTACCATTCTCATCTACTTGAGTTTTTGCTTGCAAAGTCTTTCCTTTTCGCACGAAATCCAAAGTTATTATTGCATTCTTGGAAACATCCAATTGAGCAGCAATATCTTGAAAAATAAATAATGGTTTTCCATTAATTCCAATTATACTGTCACCAGCTTGAAGGTTGGCTTTCTCGGCTGAACTTCCAGATGTAACCTCTGCAATTACAAATGGGTGCCGAATTGCCACTAAATCGATTTCATCTGATGCCAACACTTTCTGGGCAAAATCAACGGGTAACTGTAAGTCAATCTGTTGACTATCTCTTTTCACCGTAACCAATCTTTTTCCTTCAATAAGAATTTTTTCTATCAAATCAGAGCGTTGTTCAACCGCTTGACCATCTACACTTACAACTTTATCACCGTTTTGAAATCCGGTTGCTTGCATGGTTTTAGAAAATTGCAAACCATATTTTGCATTTTCGAGTGGTAAGTATTCTTCACCCCAAGTGTACAAAACAGCTGAATATATGACCATTGCAAGAATAAAATTCACCAATACGCCACCAATAATAATGGGCAAACGTTTCCAAACTGATTGTGCACGATATTCCCAAGGCTGAGGCTCTTCGGCCATTTGAGTTGTGTCCATCGATTCGTCAACCATACCGGCAATTTTGCAATAACCACCCAATGGCAACCAACCAATTCCCCATTCAGTATTGTCAGGATATTTGCGCCAATCGCCATCTGGTAATTCAGAAGCAGGAATCACTTCCATCACAGGTTTCTTTTTGGCATCCACCATCACGTCGCCATCGGCATCTTTTTTTGGACGTTCATTGGCAGGAACATTAGCTGCAAAAAACTTTACTTCCCATTTTCCATTGATTTTTTTAGCACGGATTAATGAGAAATTGGGATTGAAAAACATATAAAATTTATCTACACGCACCTTGAACAAACGTGCAAATGCAAAATGACCCAGTTCGTGTAAAACGACTAAGATAGAAAGGCTTAGAATTAGTTGTAGTGCCCTGATTAGAAATGTTTCCATAATTTTTTTTGTCTAAAGTCTACAGTCGCCAGTCTTCTGTCTTCTGTCTTCTGTTTTCTGTTTCTATAATTGTTTATTTTTAAATTACTATCAACACCAATCTTTTAAAAGTCAAACGACTGGTGACCGTTGTCTGGAGA
Organism: Paludibacter sp.; assembly: GCA_037142715.1. GTDB lineage: Bacteria > Bacteroidota > Bacteroidia > Bacteroidales > Paludibacteraceae > Paludibacter. Next base: position 13,891 of record JBAXAD010000089.1, read on the forward strand.
CCGTTGACTGGTGTCTGGTGTCTGGCGACTTTAAAATTTTTCCATTAAAAAAAGATATTCATTGTGT
>JBAXAD010000090.1:0-13880 GCA_037142715.1 Paludibacter sp.
GGTGAGTCTGCATTATAAATTGGCCCCCAATTCGCTCGTTGTTATCAATTACTATATTGTCAATACCTTTCTTCAGTAATTCTTCGCGACAGGCCAACCCAGCAGGTCCGGCACCAATAATAGCAACTGTGGTTTTGTAAATATTGACCGTCTTTTGAATGTCAGATTCCCTTATTTCAGATAAATAATCACGGGGTATTTCACGCACTTCACTTATCCCATCAACTTTAGTGTTGCAAATACGCCGGACTTTTCCATCCACAATCATTTCGCAAGCACCACATTTACCTATTCCACATTGGAGGCTGCGCTCTCTGTTTTCAAGGCTATGAGAATGAACAGGATAACCTGCCCTGTGCAAAGCAGCTGCTAGAGTGATACCGTTATCACTTGTAATAAACTTATCTTCAAACAAAAATGTAACTTTTCCAGGAATCGGAATTTCAAGAATCGGGTGATTTTCAATTTTGAGCATATTTAACCAATTAGAATAAGACAATTAAATCTTTCAGTTATTTTTGCAAGGCTGAAATAAACACTACTGATTATTTCAAAGAAATTCTTTTTTAATAAATTGAGAAGTGGGCAGAAAGGGGTTCGAACTCTTAAACTTAAGCGAACGATTAGGAGAAACTATTTAGGAGAAACCATTTTTATGATTCCATTTTAAAACACTGTTTAAAGATTGATTGTTCAGAAAAAGAACAGTGCTTTTACAGTTTTGAATTATTTAACTCTATATTCTGAAAATCAATCTAATTCTGATAGGTGGGGTTTAAAAAATTAACTAGTTATATCAATAATCTTCGTTCTTCGTTCCAAAAAAACACGTAATTTGTTCATCAATTTGTTTTAGCTATGACCCCCTGCCCCCTACTGGGGGTTCTAAGACGCAGTATTTGAAGGATAACATAGAAACTTGGTCTTAAGCCCCCAGTAGGGGGTTTGGGGGTCATTAAATAAAAAGAACGAACTTATTTTCATTGATTTGCTGATTCTTTACACGCCACCTAACAAGGTAAATTCAAACAATCAGCTTTCATATTGGTTCTTTTGGATAAATATTTCCCAAAAGAAGACAAGTCCTGTTTTAAGAATAAACCGACTGGACTCTATTGCTAAATTGACTTAACAAAAAAATCAGGCAAACCCAAGACACTCTACAACAAACTGTTGCAATCAATTTATCTAGTGTAAAAACTTCTGCCATATTTGAACTTAGCAGCCCTACAAATGTTTCAATTTAAGAGTGCATAACCGGCATTAAAATGACCGTGGACATTGTTCGTAGAAACAATAAATGCTGTGATTATTTATTTCGAGATTCAAAACAATAAACTAAACCTAAAAGCCTGAATCATGTTACGAAATTTCACTTTATTTAATCAGTCATTGAAAGAAATCAAACAAACAAGAGCACTCATAAATACCCTTAATGCTCATTCGTTTAACACGCTTCAGACTGACGAAGATTTTCAAAATGCAATTCAAAGCAGTGATATATTGTTGCCCGACGGTATTAGTGTTGTATTGGCAATGCGACTGTTGACCGGTGAAAGGCTAAAGAAAATAGCCGGCGTTGATTTATTCCATTACGAAATGGATCGGCTTAACACAATAGGTGGAAAATGTTTTTTTCTGGGCAGTTCAGAAAGCACATTACAACTGATGCTCCTAAAAGCCGCAAAAGAATACCCGTGCATAAAACTTGCATGTTACTCTCCTCCTTATAAACCTGAATTCACAGCGGAAGACAACCTGGCAATGATTGAAGCTGTCAATGGTTTCGAGCCAGATGTGCTTTTTGTAGGCATGACAGCTCCCAAACAGGAAAAATGGGCCTATAAACATTTTAGCACACTAAAAGTCGGTCATTTATGTTGCATAGGTGCAGTCTTTGATTTTTATGCCGGCACAGTAAAACGCTCACCTCAATGGATGATTTCACTAGGAATGGAATGGTTTTACCGTTTAATCAAAGAACCCCGAAGAATGTGGAAGCGGTATCTAATTGGGAATATTAAGTTTGTTTTATTGATTATGCAGGAGAAAATCGTGTTGAAGAAAAACGGGCGACATTCATATCAAAAGTGAGTAATAGATAAAGAGTTATTGTTGATATGTTTCTTAAATTATCATTTTTCTATGACCCCCAAACCCCCTACTGGGGGCTTAAGACCAAGTTTCTATGTTATTCTATAAAATACTGCGTCTTAGAATCCGCCAGCTGGCGGAGGCAGGGGGTCATAGCAAAGACTAATTGACAAACAAATTACAAGTTTTTTTAGAACGAAGATTATAAAAATAACCAGTTAATTTTTTACTTCCCATCTGAAGGAATTGAATGTGATTAGCCATAGGTGAAACACATGGAATAATTTTGCCATTATTGGGAGTGCGACTCCAAGTCGCGCCCCCAATATTGGCAAAAAAAGCCCTGCAAACAGGAATGCAGGGCTGGTATTGTTTCTTGTAGAGACGGGGCGCGCCCCATAGCCGTCAAGCTAAGGTATTAAAAGGCTGAAAGCCTGATATATTCTAGCCCTGGGCAACGCCCAGGGTTGAAATGTAAAAGATGTGTCTTCGCCCTGAAAAGGCAGCATAAAGCGCTGTAAGTATACGCATTATGTTTTATACTGCCCTTTCAGGGCGCAAATTGTTTTCCTACATTTAACCCAAGGCGTTGTCCTTACAGGACTTTGCCATTGGGCTAGTTTATAATGGGCTTTCAGCCCGAAGACTAGGCATTTACAAGAATTAAAAGTTCTTAGTTTGACGGCTATAGGCAGGAGCCATACGCCGAACTTAAACAATGCAGGTTACACTACGGGAAAAGGACAATTTGAAATAAAACCGCTTATAGTCGCACGCCCGATATCAGTTCAAAACGCGAAACAGAATACACTCCCGCCAATACAAGCAATACCCAAACTCCATCGCCTACAGGCAAACTAGCTCCAGGTTCTCCCGGATCGCCACCCACTTTTTTTGCAGCATTACTGGCTAAACTTGTGGAAACAGATGCTGTTTTGGCTACCAATGCAGGCGTGGCACGTTTCGAACCTTGCTGGGTGGTGGTCAAGGCAGTTTCGGCAGCATGTGTATCGAGCAATAGCAAGGCATTGATGTCGGCTTTGGTTGGGTTTTGCGGATTGGAAATGTACTGAACATCAGAAGTTGCAAAGGCTAAGGACTGCGATGGATTGCGGGCGTAATTTCCGCTGCCACTTGTGCGAGTGCTTGTCGATGTCTCATTCAGGTTCAGCCCATTCGATTGGTCCATTCCCGTAGAAGGAAAATCTAGATTTGAAGATTGTGCGTAATCGCCACCCGAAGTGCTCTTCATTTTGTGGCTGGGCAAAGCCACGCCCGATATATCGGAACGAATCTCTTTTGACTGAAAATTGACTGCAGCCGCCTCATTGTTGTTGGACAACAAGTTGACGGATGATTTTTTGGACAATTGCCCAAAACTTGCCGACATATTGGTTTGTTCCAAATTGTTACCAAAAAACATAAATGCATATACTATTGCGCCCATCACCACTGCTATTAGTAGCAATGCACCTGTTTGATTTGAATTTTTACTCATGATATATTTCGTATTATGTGATTTAAAGTTTACAATTTACTGATACGATGACTTGAAGTCATCGTATCAGTTTGGAATTAGAATATTACTTTTCTAGTTGAAATGGTTGAACCTGATTGCAATTGAACAGTGTAAATACCTTTTGCATTCAACTTGATTTCCAACACGTTGCTGCTTGTATTTTTGCTTACCACCATGCGACCTAGTGCATCATAAACACGAACTGTTGCATTACTTGCCAAATTATTAATTATCAATTTTGCACCGAAAGCTATCGGGGTAATCATAAACTGAGTTTCGCCAATTTCATTATTAAACACATTGTTATCAGTAGCAATGCGCTGAGCAGTAATTGCAAAACGACTTGTATTAGTGCCAGCATCAGCAGTAAAGCTGTAGTTGGAAGTCAACAAATCGGTAACAGTTGCTGGACTTACACCATTGTCAGTGAGCAATAATTTTGATAAACTGGTTGCTTTACTTGCATCTACACTGATGGTAGTTGAACCTGCTGTTTTGGTGTAAATTCCAATTGGCAGACTTTGAACAGTGTAAACCGGTAAGGCATTGTTTGCATAATTAATTCCGCCTAAAACTGTATAAACCTGTGGAATGGTTGTTCCGGTTGTAATCAATTTTTCCAAATCTTCGCCTATTTGATAACTTGTACTTTGAAGGTCGTCCATAATCAAATAGGTTTTGTCAGTTCCTGTAGCTGTATTGAAGTTTAACTGAACCAAATCCGACTGGGTAGCAGCAACACTTGAATGCGCCAATCGACGTTCATTCAATCCAAAAGTAAGCCCGCTGCTTTCAAGACCTGCTGAAACCTGGGTGAAATAAGCTTCAAACGGATTCACTTCTGGCAAATTAGAAGTGTTTTTAGCATAGAAATCGTAGGTTGTACCGTTGAAACGATACAGATTCAACACATCTCCACCCTGTGAGGCATATTTGCTCAAGAAAGGTTGCCCTACCAAGTTCCATCCCAAGTTGTTGGCTACGTTTGAAAGTGCTCCATAATAATTTACGGCTACACTACGAGGGGCTGCCTCACTTTTTAGAATATCTCTATCAAGTGGGAATGTGATTTCGGATACGTTATGACCTGCGCCATTTGTCAATCCAAAAATATAACCCTGATTGGCAGTCAAATGGTCATCGGTAACAGGAATCCAGTTGGCACCAATACCGCTGCTTGCACGATGTGACCCACTATAATACTTGATAAACAAATTCGTTCCCAAATCAAGTGGACTACTATTCACTAAAATTCCCGAAAGTGCTACGTCGCATGGGAAAGCCATGAAATACCATTTGGTATCATCCATTGTTTTGAGGAATTTCACTGTTCCAGTAATGGTCATTGGACTTCCCACTTTTACGCTGAAGGTAGAAGTTTGGTCGGCCTTCAAAGTCAAATCGCCACTTATGCTAAGTGTATTGGTTAAATCAATGGAAGCATTAGGCGCAATCACAACATCGGAAGTTATCGTTAGGGGTTGTGATACAGTTACTATTCCACTTGAAGCAACGGTTAAGTTACTTAATGTTTTTGGAGCACCAACTGTCATAGTACCCGCAATAGTTACATCGGCGGCAGGATTTGTCAAATCACTAGCTGTGGTAATTCCTGAAAGAGTTACCAATGTACTGGCAACCGTTAAACTCTGGCTAACATTTTCTGCTGCATTATAATTGGCGCTTTCGGGTTGCGAAGCTGTAATTGATGTTGTACCACCACCAACAATATGTATCTGACCCGAAACAATTGTTGCAACTTTAATATTTGAGCTGGTATATGTAACAGTATTAGTTGCCGAACTAGCTCCAGGGCTAAAATCTGCATCACCAGCGGTTTTTCCAGCTAAAGCTCCAAATGTAATGGTTTGGGGAGCTTTGTCAATTGTAAATGCTGTAGCCGAAGAACTGGCCGAAGCATAATTTCCATTGGCAGCAACCGTGGCTGTTACCGTATAACTTCCTGCAGCAATTGGTCGTGTGGCACTTGCTGTATATGTTGTTCCACTAACACCTACATAGCTGAAAGTATAACTTGAACCAGTTCCTGTATTGGTAGCAGCAATAGGTCCTTGCACCAAGCCATTATATGTATAAGTTCCAACTGTTGGTGTTACTGTTGGAGTAGCAACATCAATGCTAAACGCAGTAGCCGTAGAACTTGCCGAAGCATAATTTCCATTGGCAGCAACCGTGGCTGTTACCGTATAACTTCCTGCAGCGCTTGGACGAGTGGCACTTGCTGTGTAAGTCGTGCCACTAACCCCTACGTAGCTGAAAGTATAAGTTGAGCCGGTACCGTTATTTGTGGCAGCGTTTGGTCCTTGCGGAGTACCATCGTAGGTATAAGTTCCAATTGGAGTTACGGTAACTATTGGTACGATAGTGACCGTAATATCATAAAAATCGGTACCACTAGCATAACTTCCCCCTGCTGCCTGAGTCGCAGTTATTCGGGCAGTACCTGCACCAATGATAGTTACCAATCCAGTACTGACATCTACAGTTGCAACACCTGTAGCATTGCTAGCATAGGTAATAGCACCAATCTTAGTAGTGGTTGCTGTAACAAGTTGTGTAAATGCTGCATCACCTACAGTTTTACTGTATGTATTTGTAGCAAAAGATATAGAATTATCGAAAGCCGGATTGGAAACACTCGTCATACTCCATGTTTTTGGACTGTAAGCAGAATAGGTAGCCAATGCTCCATTCAAATAACCCAGTGCTTCGGTTGCAGCAGTGGATACAGTTGTTGCTGTAGTAGTGGCACCATCTTTTCCCGTAGCACTACTTGTTGGAGTTACTGCTGTAGTTGTACCTGAGCCACCTGAAATAGTACCTGTCCAGCTTAATGATTGCTTTTCTTCCATGGTGGCATAACCATAATTAGCTAAACCAGCCGATAATGTACCACCTGCAATTCTAAAAACATTGATACCTGTATTCGCTGAGTTTGCAGTTCTTGCCTGTAAATGAGTATTTAATGCAATACAGTTTTTTATCTCAGACCCTGAAGCCCAACTACCTGCTATACCACCAACAAAAATAGAAGCTGGTGTAGTAATAACATTCGAAGTAAGTGCATCGATTGTCATTGCTGAATAACAATTGTATATTTTAGCAGTTGCAACAGAGTTATTAGCCATTATACCGCCTGCATACACCGCTCCAATACTGCTTGCAAGGATTGTACCACTGGCAAAACAATTAACAATAGCAAATGACGATCCACTGGGGCTATCTCCTAAAATACCGCCGCATGAAACTTGTCTTCCAGTTCCATTAGTTGCTGTAGAATTGCTAGCAGCAGTAATGCTAACGCCACTCTTGCAGTTTGTTATGTTGAGAATACATGCAATTCCACCACCAGGACCATTTTGACCAACAAGACCGGCAGCTCGGAGAGTTGCGGTACCAGTTGATACTGCAGCAACTGTAGAGTTTATTGTACCTGACACATAACAGTTGTCAATAGTAACTGTTCCAGCTATTGTAATTGATCCGATTAATCCTCCGATACTTATGCTATTGGTAGTAGTTGATGTATAACTTATAGCTAAAAGGTTTAGATTTTTAATGGTTGTGCCATTGGAAAGGTGATTAAAAAATCCAAATTGAGTTGCATTAATAGTAGCGTTTGTTAGATTGGATATAGAAAATCCTTTTCCATCAAAGCTACCCTTAAAATAATTGGTGGTAGTTCCTATCCCGGCCCATGTACCAGTAGCACTAATGTTAGCACTTAATTCTACATAAGCTGTAAGGTCAGTACCTCCATTAATAGCTGTTTGGAAAAGACCTAAATCTGCTAAGTTTGCTAATTTGTATGGGTCTGCTAGAGTTCCAGTACCACCTCCAGATGGATTGAACGCTGCAATTGCAGTGGAAGCATACGCCATTAAAAGAATTGCTAAAAAAAGTTTGATTGTTTTCATATTTTGTGTGATTTTAAAAATTTGAGTATTAAATTGAAAGTTTGAATCTATAGAGATTGATTTTTATACTAGCAAGTGAAAGTGCGACTTTAAGTCGCGCACTCACTAAAAAAAATTATTCTTTCCAATCGTCTGACCGAAAAGGTGGTACAGGTAATCCGGCGGTATTATAGAGAAATCCTTTGCCTTGTGGATAATTACAAAAACAGTAGCGTACTGCTATCGGTTTCTTCACTTCGGGACAGGTTACTTGTATCTGTTTCTTTACGATACTAGCTTTTGCCGGATAAAAAACCTTGTTATCACCGGCTATTTCAAAATTGCTGAGTTCTTTGCCATAAGAGGTCAAGCCGTTTTCAGTGTTATCGAAGGTGATGACCATCATGCTGTCTTGTGCAACCGCCATTTTAAAAAGAGGATTTTGGAACGCTATGCCTTTTTTGTTGTAGGTTTCCGACAACGCCCAGTACGACAATCGTTTGGCTACTGTAATCTTTTCGGAAGGGTGAATGCTTTTTTCTTCGCCAATATCCACAGTAGAAATCATCCCCGAATTAGGTATCTTCAAACTTGCTTTCTGTTGCGCCTCGCGTAAATTGGCAGACATCAATCCTTTATTGTCGCCATAATTATAAGGAGCAATTTGTACAAAGTAAAATGGGAATGGGCCGACACCAAAATCCGACCGCCAACTATTCACCATAGCTGTCATTAAATCGGCATATTCGTTGGCATTGAATCGGTTGGTTTCACCTTGATACCAGATGGCTCCTTTAATAGTAAAGTTTAAAATGGGGTGAATCATTCCGTTGAAAAGTCGCGATGGTTGACTCGGATCGCCTGCCGGCTTCACGGGAGTTTTAGCTTTCGAGATAGGGAAATTGCTGATGGCTTCTTTGCTCATCCACGATTCGATGCGCGTGCCACCCCAACTAGAACAAATGATACCAACTGGCACATTCAATTTTCGCTGCAGCTCTCGTGCATATAAATAGCCAACAGCACTGAACTTGCCCACACTCTTGGCGTTGGCAACGTCCCAAATGCCAGTACAGGTATCTTGCGGGCTATCCATAGCCGATCTTTTTACCGTAAATAATCGGAGATTATCGTTTTCGGCATCTACCAATACATCGTTCATGCCAACAATGGGTTGGTCGTTAAAACCTACCATGGGCATTTCCATGTTCGATTGTCCTGAACAAAGCCAAACTTCGCCCAACATAATATTATGAAGTGTAAGCTTTTCTTTACCTGATTCAATGGTGATTAGATAGGGACCGCCGGCTTGTGTGGTTTTTGTTTTCACAAGCCATTTACCATTTTCATCCGTTGTGGTTTTTATCGTTGATTTGTCCCAACCAACCCTGATAATCAACTTGTCATTCGGTTTTGACGTTCCCCAAAGTTTTACTTCCGAATTACGTTGCAACACCATATTATCGCCAAGTATGGATGCAGTTTTTATTTGTGCCTGAAGAAATAGGACAGAAAAAAGAGCGAATAAGAGTAGTAAATTGTTGATTTTCATTGAAGTAAATATTAATCCGTTATTATATTTTGGTTCAAAATTAATAGCCGAATTGCAATGTAAACTTGCTTGTTTTGTTTTATTTGTTGTCGAAATTGAGAAACAATCAAAAAAAGTATTTTTAATTATTTCTCAAAAAAAAATCAGTACAATCTTCTAAATGATAGAAAATTATACTGATTCGGATGGATTATTTAATCAAATAAATACTGCTTAAAATATCAAAACTAAGGCTCAATTGTATAGTTGTGCGCTGTAGGTTGTACCAATTGTTTCGCTTTTTCTCTTAGCAGGTTGGCCGAGTTCTCTAACTCCTTTTCTTTTGGTTTGTCAATCAAATAGTTTTTCAATTGCCCTTTAAAATAAGGATTTTTATATTGCACGGTTGAAAAAACAGAATCCATATATACTTCTACAACAGACAAATCCGCTTTATTGGGACAGCGTTTAAAGTCTGCATTGTACTCTATAAATTTCAAGGTTCTCGATTTTGCAACAACCGCACGCAGTTCCCAAAGCACATCCCGCACCTTCATAGCTTGTTTGTATTGCAGAGTGTTAATGATGTTTGCTAAATTAACGCCCTCTTTCAATTGTTTATTGGAAAATGAACCTACCAATTCTCCATCAATACTCAGTTTGTAGTTACCATCTATTAAACCCCTAACCTGCAATAATTCCACATTCATTTCATCCACAAAAGGTATAAGCGTGAGTGCTTCCACTTGTGACATGACAATTGGAAATGGCAATGAATTTTCTTTGGCAGCAAATGTAGCCTTGTTTTTTTCAATACTAACGGATTTTATCTCGCAATTTTCACTTTTGCGAGTACTTTCCCGAGTGTTTTTTGAAATTACGATTTTAGAAACATACCGAGGAGCTTTCTCCGTTTTCAGAAATTGATAAGCCATCACTAAATGACCTACTGACCCTGGATGCACCCTATCACTGCCAATCAGTGTGGCCGAAGGATTTACCTTTTGCATTTTCTGATTCAAATCGGTCATAATTGTCCAGTAATCAACCGTTGGCAATTTGTATTTCTTACTCAGCTCGCCTACAAAATCGGCACAGGTTTTCAGGGCATCGTTTACACCCAAGTTATTTGCTTTAGGCAAAATGGCTGTTTGGTCGTAAATGCTTGGTTTTTGCAAAATGACTTTTATATTTTTAGAAAGAAAAGTGTTGATGATTTTTTCCAAATTTATTTTGTATAAAACAATCGCCTTTTCTCTCAAGCTTAAAGTGTCGAGGTTAGTGGAAGGATTTTGCCCATACAAGTCTCTTTTTACATCGTTCATTCCAATCATAATCACCACGGTAGTGGGTTTATGGATAAAAATATCATCGTCCAACCGATTGATTATATCTTGCGTTTCGTTGCCTGAAATGCCGCAATTAAAAAAACTAATCGACTGCTGTGGAAATCGGGTGAGCTGAAATAATAAAATATCGTGGTAAAATTCAGCATTACTCGTAATACTGTTACCCACAAAACACACTCTTTCGCCAGCTCTGAAAAATGATTTTTCTTGTGCTTGCAAAATTAGTGTGAAAAAGAGTAGTAAATGAACGATTTTTATTTTCATTGAAATAATTAAAATGATATATTGCTATTTTTTTGGTTAGCAAATCTTTACTACTTTCATATTCAGCAGCGAGGCAAGTTTTTCAATTTTACTTCCAATATGTCCAACCCCAATGGCACAATGATGCGAAGGTCCAGCTTTGGACCAATTATTCATAAATTGCTTGGCAGAAATTGGGAATTTGTAGCGGCTGTTGGTATTGCCAATTTGCAAGGTTTCGCCCGCAACTGACATTCCTTCAGCAATTAACAGCAAAACACCATCGTTGCCTTCCACCACAGACAAAATGGTGACTGCACCTTGCTTCACGCTCATTTGGATGGATAATCCTTTGCCAGGTTTGCCGTGATAAATGGGGAGTGGAACTAAATTTACTTCGCCTTCGGCAATGGCTGTGTGCGCAGGACCATCGTGTCCGAGCATAACCACATCATCGTTGAAATCCATCCCGTAAAATTCCGAAAATGAACCACCAACTCCAAATTCCGACATTATTTTCATGGCCTGTGCATTTTTCACTTCACATTCTCCCGCTATGGGAATATTTTTGCCCGTAAGTATTGTGTTGCCGGCAATTACTGAAGTTACAATATTCTCGTAATCGTTACCCGAATGACCTTCGTAATAATAAGCCATCGAACCTAAATTATGATGGGCAATCAATTTGTCAAGTGCAACAGAAGTGTGGGCCGCACGAATAATTTCGTCCGTTTCGCAAGCATTATCCACGACAAAGGTGGCATGAAATTCCGCAATTTTCTCGTCAATTTCGGGTTGCGTTACTTCATCGCGAAGTGCCTTCAATTGGCACATTTCCAGCATTTCAAAATGGGTTCCAAACACAGCCGACTGTTTAGTGACATCGGTATAAACATCCAGCATTCCGCCATAATAATTCCCCAAAATTCCCATGCGGTTATTGCGCATAGCGTAGGCCACTTTTGCTGCGTCTATCCATTCCGAGATTTCTGTCCAAGCTTCATTATCATTCAGATAGCCCGACACAATTTCGTATTTCAATCCCGACCGATTAAAAACAGATGCAATTTCTGGAACGGAACAGGCCTGACAGTTTGCCAACCATTCGCCAGTCATTTTGCCTCGGTCGCCCAGGCCGTTAATCATTTTATAATCAATGGATGGCGTTGGTTGCAGATTTAGAATAATGGTGCGAACATTCAGTTTTTGAATGACCGGCAACACCGTTGACGACAACGCATAAGTAGAAATATATAGAAAAACAAGCTCTACATCGTTTTGTTTCAATAAGTCCGCAGCAGCTTTCGCTTTGGTTGGATTGTCCACCATTCCACAGTCCACCACTTCCACCTGATAGGCTGCAATTTCATTATTAATCTGATTTTGATAGCCGAGTAAACGACTTAACAAACCATCAAACTGTGGCCAATATGTATCTAAACCGATGCCAAATAATCCTACTTTTATTTTTGATTTCATCTATTTATAATTCATTTATAATTTTTCATTAAACTGAAAAAGAGCAGCTTATCTCTGAATTTCACTTCAAATAAAACACTTCTTTTAATTCCAATGATAAAGGCGAATTGTCTGGATTTGTCTCCATTATATCCGCCATATATGCCCACCATTTTTGTACGATGGGATTATCGCCCAGGTCTTGCGCTCCTACTCCATCTTTTACTTTTTGCGAAGCAAACAGGATATTGGTTTCTTTGTCCCAAAAAATGGAATAATCGTACACGCCACTTTCATGAATGAGTTGTTTTAACTCCGGCCAAATTTCATTGTGCCGTTTTTCATATTCTTTCTCAAAACCGGGTTTGAGATACATTTTAAATGCTTTGCGTTCCATAATTTAGTTGTTTAAAGTATTCTGTTTATACTGAACCTTATATTCTGGCAATTGCCAAAATTCATCTGTGGAAATATGTTTTCCTGCTTTTACACCATATAAATTTACTGACTCTTTCGGATGTGATATACTTTCAATTACAACATTTACTTGGTTATTATCAGGTTTGAGCATCACATCTTCATTCGCTTTTAAATCCAACGCAAATTCATTGTTAGGCAACTCTGTCACGGAGATTTTTCGTCCTTTATTCGTTAGAAATACTTTTGTCCAACCCGGAATTTTCACAACACAGGGTTCACCTGCCAAACTCTTTATTTGCACCCATTGCGTTTGTCCATTCGTGTATGCGGCACTTACCAAAAATGCACCTTGTGTTCGCAATTTATCGAAGGATGCTTCCTTCCATTTATCAGGCATGGCGGGGAAAATACGAATTTTGCCTCCCCAACTTTGCAACAGCATTTCCGAAATAGCATTGGCGGCACTCAATGGCGTTTCGATAACAGGACTTTTACCACCCGATTCAACATAAAATGTATTACCTAACAATTTGCCTAGACCAAGATTGCCATTCAGGAATTTATGCAGAATAATTTCAGTATCGTTTCCTCTTCCTAATGCCCCGTAAAGTGAAGCTGCTCCCGTGTAGGAATATCCTGCAAGTCCTTTACCATCACCGATTTTATGCCAATGCACCACCGACTTGTCAATCAGTTGCCTATCGTTTTCGGAATCGGGATTTAAAACAAACAGCGGATATAATCCCAATAAATGCGAATAATGACGGTGAGATTTGTCCAAGGGTTGCTCACTCCCAATCATTATACCGTTTTCGTTGGTTGGTAGCGGAATCAATTCAGATAATGATTTTTTCCATTCTCCAATTTCGGGCAATGCCAACTTATTTTTTTCGGCACATTCTATCATGGTAGTCAACAACCAACGATACAAAGATAAGTTGTAGCTTGAATTCTTATAGGTTTTAAAACCTTCGTATTCAGGCGATTCCATTTCCGACATTTCCAGTTGACCTTTTTCGTTCCTGTTAAGGCGTTTTTCATAAAGTTTGGCAATTTGTATGGCTTTTGGCAACCATTTTTCGTTCAGCACCTGCCAGTTTCCTCCATAGCGAAGCTGCAACCAATAGTTGTGCATTACCCAGGTAAAATCTCCCAATGACTGCCTGTCAAATTTCTTAAGAAGTGCTTCGAATTGGCTGTCAACCAAGGTTATCAGGTTTTCACCCAATTCCAAATGATTACTTTGTAGCACATTCCAATAAGTAAGCTGAAGGTTTAAATTCCACCATAGCCCCGGCCACGGACTTACTCGAAAATATGGTCCGAATAAATCTAAGGCTGGTCCATCA
>JBAXAD010000091.1:0-13786 GCA_037142715.1 Paludibacter sp.
ATGAAAGATGCTGAAGTGCTGAAGTTTATTGCCGACAGTTTGTATGATTATTACAAGGACAAAGGAATTACCAAAGTGGTGGGAGTAGAAAGTCGTGGTTTTGTGCTGGGTAGCATATTGGCGTATCGGCTCAATGCGGGTTTTGTGTTATTGCGCAAGCCGGGCAAACTTCCGTCGGACACCTACAAAGTGGATTATGATTTGGAATACGGTCAAGATTCGCTCGAGATTCACAAAGATTCGATAGACGAAAACGACGTGGTTTTATTGCACGACGATTTGTTGGCAACAGGCGGAAGTGCCAATGCAGCATTGGAATTGTTGACCAACTTCACCCACAATGGCATTTACGTAAGCTTTTTGATTGAACTACTTTTCCTCAATGGACGACCACGATTGGAAGGTGCAATAGAAATACATTCACTACTTCAATTTTAATTTATATGATTAATGAACTCAAACGATCAGAAGTAGAAATGCTTTTGAACAATTTGAGTTCTTTTTTTTAATAGACAAGCATACGATAATGGAAAAACTAACTGTAGTAAAAGTTGGCGGAAAAATAGTAGAAGAAACCGAGAGTTTGAAGCAATTGTTGGCCGATTTCTCACAAATTGAAGGTTACAAGGTGTTGGTGCACGGTGGTGGACGATCGGCAACCGCAATGGCCGCAAAGCTGGGCATTGAAAGCAAAATGGTGAACGGCCGACGCATTACCGATGCTGAAACTTTGAAGGTGGTGACTATGGTGTATGGCGGATTGGTGAACAAACAGATTGTGGCAGGACTGCAAGCCCTAGATGTGAACGCGCTTGGGTTGACGGGTGCCGATTTGAATTATATGCGTTCGGAAAAACGACCCGTAAAGGACGTTGATTACGGTTTTGTGGGCGATGTGAAGGAGGTAAATGCTGATTTGTTGGCTGACTTGATTGGCAAAGGCGTGGTGCCGGTATTGGCGCCACTTACCCACGACAAAGCCGGCAATTTGCTCAACACAAATGCTGATACCATTGCCGGGGAAGCCGCCAAAGCATTGGCCAAACATTTTGAGGTTACGCTTATGTATTGTTTCGAGAAGAAAGGCGTGCTGCTTGATGAGCACGATGACGAAAGCGTAATTTCTACATTGACACCCACTTTGTTTCAACAATATATTACCGAAGGGGTGATTCAGGGAGGTATGATTCCGAAGCTCGAAAACTCTTTCGAAGCTTTGAATGCAGGCGTGAAACAAGTAATAATTACCCGTTCCGACAAGATTCATACGGATGGTGGAACGAAAATATCATTGTAAACCGCTCCAAAACTATTAAAGGTTTTTTCCTTATACGATAACCACAAAAGAAAGAGGATGTTCCAAATGGAGCATCCTTTTTCATTAGATATCAAATCAATTAGCTTACAATTACTTTGGTCGCAAAATTATTTCGGCTTCCGATAGAAACATTTCTGACAGCCAAAACGGCTTTTGGCGGTGCTTTACGGCGCATTATAACAGGGGCAGAGGGAAATAATTAACGCGGAGACCATTTTGCATTTAGCGGAGGCCATTTTACAATTAGCGCAGCCCACTTTACATTTAGCGGAGGCCACTTTACATTACGCGGAGACCATTTTGTATTTAGCGCAGCCCACTTTGCATTTAGCGGAAGCCATTTTGCATTTAGCGGAGACCACTTTGCAATTAGCGGAAGCCATTTTACATTTAGCGCAGTCTACTTTACATTTAGCGCAGTACATTTCACTTTCAGCGCAGCGTATTTCACTTTTCGCTGAGCAGTTTTAGCGCTTAAACCATTAGAAACAACACATTAACTCATTCTGTCTTCAAAAAATTAAATTGAAATAATAAACCAGCAATTACTCTAAAAAATTTTATTTAAAATAAAATGACCAAATATCGCAGTTATCTAAATAAATGTTGTAGATTTGTCGAATAATTTCAACTTAAATAAAAAAATAATGAATGATTATCAAAAAGCAAGCAAAAATTCCTTCGATTTAATCGTAAAAGTGGGAGATGAGTATCCAGAAGCCATTGCATTGGTGCCAAGATTCGCAACCACCTTTGCCACTTTCAAAAATGTTGTCAACCAAATTGCTGGCCTCAGTGCTCTACAGGCCACGGACATTAGAGGTGTGGCAGAAGACAAAAACGCATTGATGGATGAAGTGATCCACCAACTGGTAGATGTATCGGGCGCCATACATTCGTATGCCATTTTCAAGAACGACAAAACCTTGGCCGCAAAAGTAAACTACAAAGAGTACACGATGAATAAAATGTCGCTCTCCGATTTGCTCGACGCCTGCGCCATTGTGCTGGAAGAAGCAAGTAAAATTGCACCCGAAGAGCTGGCCAACGAAGGCATAACCGCCGACGAGTTGACCCAGTTAACCACCGATTACACCCAACTGAAAGCCGGAAAATCAAACACCCGCGGCGCCATCATCGACCGCACCAGCTACACCCAACAAATAGCCGACCTGTTCACCCAAGCCGCCGACCAAAAGAAAAACACCCTCGACCGCCTCGCCACCCAATTCCAACGCAAGGCACCCGAGTTCCACCAAAAGTACAAAGCCGCCTCAATGGTCATCATCAAACGCAGCGTAAAAGCTGCGCCAGCTGCTGAAGTGGTTTAAATTTTTAATTTTATGCGGGTATTGCCTGAGGAGGTGATGCCCGTGTATATTTGATTTGAAATCATAATAATGGGTGCAATACCATTTACATATATTGCTTGAATGAGGATTGTGTGGGGTGGAGAAGTATATACTTTGATGTTATACGTCACCCTAGAAAAAAAGAAAAGACTAGAGATTGTTCAAAACTTAAGAATGACAATGATATAAGATAAACGAATTATGAGTAAATTTGCGACAATTATAATGACAAATTTAGAAAATGACGAATAAACTAAAAACAATAGACCTTTTTGCTGGAATCGGAGGAATACGACTGGGTTTTGAGGCACATGGTTGTGAAACAGTTTTTTCCTCGGAATGGGACAAAGCAGCGCAAGATATGTACGAAGCGAACTTTGGAGAAAGACCATTTGGAGATATTAACGACATTGCACCAGAAGATATTCCAGACCACGACATTTTATTAGCTGGTTTTCCTTGTCAACCATTTAGCATTGCTGGAAAAGGGCTTGGATTTGCAGACACTAGAGGAACTTTGTTTTTCAATATTGAAGCTATTATAGAAGCTAAGCGACCAAAAGCATTTTTACTTGAGAATGTAAAACGACTAACAACTCATGATGAAGGTCAAACCTTTGCCGTGATTATTGAAAAATTAGAAGGACTTGGTTATACTGTTTATCACAAGGTTTTTAATGCACTTGACTTTGGTCTTCCACAAAAGAGGGAACGAATTTATATTGTAGGTTTTCGTGAGCCGATATTCTTTAAATTTCCTAAACCACTTGGTTATTATAAACCTTTAGGAGAGGTATTACTTGCTGATGAAGATGTTCCGAAAAAATATTTTATTTCAAGTGAATTAAGAGAAAAAAGATATAAAGCGGTAAAAGGCATTCCGCCTTTCCCGTCAATTTGGCATGAAAATATTGGAGGAAACATATCTGCATTACCTTATTCATGTGCATTAAGAGCTGGTGGAAGTTACAACTACCTCGTTGTCAATGGAGAAAGACGGCTGACAGATAGAGAAATGCTAAGGTTACAAGGATTTCCTGATAGTTTTAAAATTAATATACCATATTCACAATCAAGAAAAGTTGCAGGTAATTCTGTTTCAGTTCCAGTTATTCAGGCAATAGCAGGCGAAATGATGAATTCTTTGCAAAATAAAAGAAGCGCAGTAAAGGAACCAGTTCAATTAACACTATTAGAACCAAAAAATGGATATAAAAGAAGCAAAAAAGTCGCTAGATAAAGTCATAGAAAAAGCAAGAGTTCACCTCTATAAGCCTATACAAGCTGCTGAAATTTTGCATCGTGATAGAGTTGAGAAAGATATTACACTTTCAGATTTAACAACATATAGAACCATTTCAAAGAAATGGAGAGATATAATTTGTATTCGGTTTTTAGGTAGAACTTCGACTTCTTCAGCTAAATACCAAGATGATATATTTAATGACAATGCGATTCCCCCAAGTGTTTTATCTGAACTCGGAAAAATAAATCGAGAAAAAAATGGAATTGTAGAAGCTTATATTTACAAAAAATTTGAACAACGAATTTCTCAAATGTCAGCAGGTTTAGGCTATTGCCAAAGCCACGAGAAAGCTACATTTAATTTAGATGAATTTCTTGCAATGTTTTGGAATGAACCAGGGCTAAGAAGAAGTATTGATAAGATTTATGAAATAGTTGTTTATTCATTATTTTCTGCATTAGTTGAAGCATTAGAAGTTTCTGTTGAAGTGAGTTTAAATCCAGCAAAATCGGATATTTTAGCTGAATTTGAAGACTTTGCGAAACGTGTAATACAGCTTTCGTCTAAGCAAACAAATATAAAACTAAAAGCGAGAATTAACCGAGTTGGCGTTACAAATGCGGCAGACAGAGGACTTGATATGTGGGCTAATTTTGGACTAGCTATTCAAATCAAACACTTGTCATTGACTGAAGAACTTGCTGAAAACATTGTTACTTCTGTATCAGCAGACAGAATAGTTATTGTTTGTAAAGACACTGAAGAAAAAATCATTGTTTCAATTCTCAACCAAATGGGTTGGAAATCCAAAATTCAGAGTATTGTAACAGAATCAGACCTTTTGGCGTGGTATGAAAAAGCATTGAGAGGTAAATTTGCAAATACAATTGGCGACAAAGTTTTGAAAAAACTAACAGACGAAATTATAGTTGAGTTTCCAGCAACTGACAACATAGAATTCAAGAAGTTTCTTCAAAAAAGAGGTTATGACAAATTGAATGATAAAAATTGGACATTATAAAATAGCTCAGTTGTTCGTATCGTAGTTCTGCATTGTTTAAGTTCAGCGTATGGCTCTTTGCCTACGTCGCGGTGGGAAGGAAAACTCTGCTTTCCATATTAAACTATGGAAAGCGGGAGTTTTTTTATTGCTGATAAATACAAGAAACCCCCGTCCAACCGGATATGTAATTCATTGGATGTTTAAAAGTTGTTCGGTGCGTTGTTGGGAACCAACGGTCAGCGTAGCTAATTATTTCTATCCGCGATAACCATCGGGACCAACTTTTATATTCTTCGGATTTTCAATCTGGTCTTAATGGTAATCAGACCCCTGTTTTAGAATATATATATTTTAGGAATTATGAAAAGAAAATTTATTTTTGCACTTTTATTCTTATTGTTTTGTGTAAAGCAAGTGAATGCTCAACAAGAGTTTTTTGTAAATACAAATGGTTTAACCTTTAGTGGGTCAACGAATTTTATTTCTTTATATGGTGGTGGTGTTGATTTGTATTTAAAAAACAATGTCATAATTTCGGGTGCTATAGCTGATATTGACGGCTACAGTATGTATGGCGGAGGAATAGAAATGCTCATTACCGGTAAAAATTATGATAATCCATCAAAAGGTATTTTGGGTATCTCATACACTAAAATACCTGGGGTATTAACTAATGTAGGGATAAATGCCGGAGTATTACAGGTTTTTCTTAAAGACACAAACTTTCCTTTATCGCTCAGTGCAGTTGCAAACTTAAGTTCAGATGTAAAATATAGTACAGTTGGTTCTATGCTTGTTACTCCAATTATCGGCTATACACAATCGTTTTTTGCTCATAACCAGGTTTACCCTGTTATCGGAGTTAGTTATCAACTATTGTTAGATAAGAGTTATTATTCCCACAACCAAAGTGCTTTTTTAGTGCATGCAGGGTTGAATATTAAACTTGAGAAGAGTAATTATAAGCAAAGTAAGATAATTAAATGACTTTTGTTCGGCATAGCGTCTTTCGCTATGTCGGGTGGGGGCAAGGCTCAGCCTTGCATATTCTAATATAAAATGGAAAGCGGGAGCTCCTACTAGCAGCCTAAGCTGAACCTTAACTACGCAGTGTTACGCTACGGGGAACTGAGTGAAAGGAATAAAGTAAAAACAATAAAAAAACTCCCCTGAATCCATTGACTTAGGGGAGTTGATTATTTATACTAGTGTTATGTTAGTTGTACTATGTCGTTCTTTAAAATCGGATGCGTCAAACCGCTTGAAGCGGTTGGACGCTAAATCGGCTCAACCGCTTCAAGCGGTTTGTCGGATGAATACACGCCAGTTATTACTTAACACAATACTGGAATTTATTCAGTATAATTTGAAAACATTATTGCTAAAACTTTACTGAAAAGTGCATTTTTATCTCCCTCTTATTACCCTCAACAATATAGATACCACTGCTATTACAAGTAAAATGTGAATGATGCCACCCGCACTAAATGCGAAAAAGCCGATTGCCCAAGATATAACTAGGACCAATGCAATTAAATATAGAAGACTGTTCATAATGACGTTTTTTATTAGTTCTGGTGATTGTTATTTCGTTTTCTTAGGTGTGAGTTCGTTCAGTACTCTTCCTATTTCATCCAAGTCATGTTTTATCTCAAACTTAAATTTTTCCCAGTCGCTTTGACTTTTTTCGTAAGCTGTGAATCTTTCCTTTAAGTCTTTATTTCTCATTTCCAGGGTGTCTATTCTTTGGGCATAAAGTTCATCCATAGCACTTCCGGACTTTCTCATTTTCAGTTTTAATTCAGCAATGCTCACTTCATTGTTCTTCACTGTTAGCTCTGTTTCTAGTCTGAATGTTTTCAATTCTTCGGCTGTTGCTGCTTTACGCGTTTCCACGTTTGCTATGTTTTGGGCAACGGCTAAATCTTTTTCAGCCACTTCCACTTTGTCGTTGGCAGCTTTCACTTTTTGATCCGAGGATTGGCATCCTGTAAAGATATTGGCAGCAATCAATAGAGCCCCAATTGCAAAGGTGTTATTTAATTTCTTCATTTTCTTTCGGTTTAATGGATGGATACATTAGCGATTTTCAATTTAAATTCCAGAGATAATTTTGTGCAATTCCTCTTTGGTTTTGCCAAGTTTAACTTGTAATCTTCCCATCATCTCTTCTTTTTTGCCTTTTGCAAATAGCAAATCATTGTCGGTTAGGGTGGCAAATTTTTGTTTTAGCTTGCCTTTTTGTTCTTCCCAGTTCCCTTTTATTTCAGTTGTATTCATGGTTTTTTTTGTATTAATGGTGAATGAATTTTCACTACACAAAGATGAGAATATATAAACTGTTTGTCGTTACACAATTCATTATAAGAGTTACATTATTCACACCTGAATTTCTAGTGATAGCATGACTTGGAGTCATACTATCACTCGCGAAAACATTAGTTTCGTTTTTCAAAAACCAACCCATATAAATTCTTTCCAAATTTATCAGCATCTTTATTGAACTCCCTTTTTATTTGTTCCCAAGTACTTTGTTCGCTTTCAATGACTGCAATTCTTTTCTGCAATTGGTAGTTTTTCATTTCCATTGCATTTACCCTATTGGAATATAGTTCATCCAGCACCGATCCATCATTGGCCATTCTTGCATTTATTTCAACAATATCATGATTATTGGTCTGAATTGCCAATTCGCATTCCCAAATTTCCGTTTTTGAGGTTTCTATTTTTAGTTCTTTAGTTGCTACCTCATCGGCTGTTGTTTGGGCAAAATCCAAACCGATTTTGGCTTCTTGCAACTTGATTTGAGCAGCTTCTGCTTTTTGAGCAGGCGATGGGAAGCCCGTAAAGATGCTTCCTACTACAATGATTGATGCAACTGCAAGGACGAAAATTATGTTTTTCATTTTGAGTAATTTGAGTGGTTTATTTATTGCGATACTTCCAGTATTTTGGCAATTGTGGTATGCTATGCATCCAAAAAAAACTTATCTAAGTCTTCTTTGGGTACTCCAAGTGATGCTTGTAGTTTATCAAAGATATTCGATTTTTGATTTATTGCTGACCTAATA
This sequence comes from Paludibacter sp., assembly GCA_037142715.1. Taxonomy (GTDB): domain Bacteria; phylum Bacteroidota; class Bacteroidia; order Bacteroidales; family Paludibacteraceae; genus Paludibacter. The sequence continues at coordinate 7,991 of JBAXAD010000091.1, forward strand.
TTGTTATCGGTTAATGTGGCTATTTGTTTCTTCAGATTCACTTTGTGTTCCTGCCAGGTTTCGTTTAATTCTTTCTTTTTCATGTCCTTTTGGTATTTATTTCACTTTACAAAGGTGGCTCTTTTTGAGATGAAAATTGTTACATAATTTCGGCAAAAAGTTACATTAATCACACCTTATATATTTAGACCCCTAGCCCCTAAAGGGGAACTAAGTTACTACTGTTTTTTTTGATCCTATTTTTTTGTTCAGTAGTAGTAAAAAAAAGCCCACTGCAAATGATTGCAATGGGCTTATATTTAGCAAAAATGATTTACTTTTTGGAAATCAATTTTCCGGTTTGAATCACTTTGTTGTTTTCAATTACTTTGTAGAAATACATTCCCGATTGAAGTTCGTCCATTCTAAGGGTGGTTCCTTGTTTGGTAATGATAGAATTCATCACTTCTTTGCCCAATACATCGTAAATTTTCAGTTCGCAAGAAGATACTTTCGAATCATTTTTTAGTGTAATGTTGGTATATGAACCAAACGGATTTGGTGCAATGGTGAGTTCCACGTTGTTTTGGTCGGCCGCAACCTCATCAATAGCTGTTAAAGGACATTCGAAAGCCATAGTTGTGGTAATGGCAGCTGTGGTCAATGCGCCCGAAGTGGTAAGTGCTCTGCCATTGAGCACCACGCCTGTGTTTATTGCTCCCAATGCGCCGTTGTTACAAACGATGGTTCCGCAAAATACCGAGTAGTTATTGATGCTTACGGCACCTTCAACCAACCAATACACGTTTTTGGATTGTGCTCCATTTATCAAAAGCACTTTAGAATATGTACTTGTGGTCAATGCACCGTTGATTTTAATTACGAAAACTGCATTTGGATTTCCTTCAGCATTCAGGTAAACCGAATCGGTAAGGTGTGCGGCGGCTTTCATAATATAAGTATGCGGAGTCAGCACCAAATTACGACCAAATTGAGCAGGATATAACAATTCAATATCATTGGGCAATACATTCATGTAGTTATACACTCCCAACAAATCGGCAGCAGCTTGAGCGGTGGAACCATCAGGAATTGGATGGATAGCGCCTGTTACCAACAATGCGTCAAAACCAGTGCTAAAGCCTACGTTGGTACCAATGCTACCCATTACTGTAGTAATTCCGGTGTTAGAAACTGGTCCGTCAGACGAAAACAAGGTGTAACAAGCAGTCGATTTTAAATTAGGGGCGGTAGGGCCAGTAAGCAATAGTTTGCCTTGTACGACAGGGGTGTAAGCCAATACACCATCAACAGTGATGGCTCCGGCTGTGGAAAATGCACGACCTTCCAATGTGTCGCGAGTGGCCATAATGATGGCGGAATTGTTGGCAATAACGGTTCCTTTCATAAAAGTTCCGGGCGCCATGGATACTAATCCTTCAATTTTCCAATATACATTGCTGGCTTTTGCGCCATTGATTAATAAAACTTTAGACTCTGCGGCTGTAGAAAAAGAACCTGCTATCTGAAAAATAAATTCAGCATTGGCATCTCCTTTGGCATCCAAAGTCAAAGTATTGTTCAAAGTAGAAGCTCCTGATATTGAGTAAACACCAGCAATAAGTGTGGCTCCGTTGCCAAGCAATGCAGCTGGAAAGAATGCTGGAATGTTGCTGTTCAGTTTATTATAAGCAATCAACAAATCGGCAGCAGCTTGAGCGCTTGCTCCGTCGCCGTCGTGCATTACGCCGTTCACGTTCCCGAATCCTGTGCTAGAGCCATTGTTGGTTCCCACGTTACCAGTGATTTGCGAAAGTCCGGTATTGCTCACTGCACCGTTGGAAGTGAAGAGTTCAAAATTGGCGGCGGTTCCTAAATTGATGGATTGTCCGAAAGTTGCATTCGGTATTAAAAACAGTGAGACTGCCGTTAATGTAGTGAGTAATTTTGTTTTCATTTTTGAGTTTTTTTGTGATGTAAGTCAATCTTTACATCGATACAAAGATAGATGTAGGGCAATAGCTAGGTGTTACGTAATTTTGGGAATAAGTTACATGATTCACACCTTCGATATTTACTATTTATTCATTTGCTATTTACTATTTTGCCAAGTTTTTTAAATAAAATGAACACAGAAATGGGTAATTTATATAGATATACCATTTCTATAGTCAGATATACCATTTCTAAAGTTGTATATGTTATTCATTTACCAAATAAAAAAGCCCGCTGCATTTCTACAGTGGGCTTTTATCATCTTGTAATCAGTTTATTGTTGAAAAATCAATTTACCTGATTGAATGGTTTTGTTATTATCTAACACTTTGTACATATAAATTCCTGAAGGAAAATTTGTTGTATTCAGCGTGGTTGTTTTATTGGTTAAGCTTTTATTGATAACCATTGCACCCATTGCGTCATACAATTTCAACTCTGGATTTGTAGTTTGCACCGCATCCATTAATTCAATGTTGATGGAGGCTTTTGACGGGTTTGGATAAATGCTTACCACATCATTAGGGTTTCCAACTTTTAATGCTGGTGTGCCAGACAAACTGCACAATGCAAGTGAAGTGTTGGTTGAAGTGCTGGTTACTGTTGAACATGCACCTGTAATAACCACGTTATAATTTGAAGCTACATCTGAAGCACTCATCGGATTGATGGTTAGTTTTGCAGTGGTTGCGCCAGATATATTTCCGCCGTTGGTCAAGTTGATTGTTCCTTTGCGCCATTGGTAAGTAAGACCAATACCCGAAGCCACCACCGATAAACTGGTAGAAGTTCCAACACATGCGGTTTGACCAACTGGTTCTGACACGATAACCGGCGCTCCAAATACTACCAATGAAATACTCAATGGCGTTACGCTTGTTGCACAACTTCCTGTTACCACCACATTGTAGTTAGAAGAAGCATCGGTTAATGTTACGGGGCTAATGGTTAAGGTAGCTGAAGTTGCACCGGAAATGTTTCCACCATCAACAAGGTTTACAGTTCCTTTTCTCCATTGATAAGTTACGTCCGTTCCTGTGGCAGTGGCCGAGAAACTTACCGAACCGCCAACACAAGCCGAGGTAGAAATGGTTGGTACACCGCCCACTGTTACTTTTACTGCATTAATGGCCACACAACCCGAAGCTGTAATGGTTTCGGTCAACGTATAAGTAGTAGTTACGGTTGGTGTGGCAACAGGGTTTGAAATTGTTGCTGAGCTCAATCCTGTAGCTGGTGTCCATAAATACGTGTGACCTGCAATGGCAGTGGTACCTAAAGTTATGCTATTGCCAACACAAATAGTAGCGTTATTTCCAGTATTTGCAATTGGAGCTGCGCTAATGGATACTACCAAATGATTGGAAGTTACCGAACCGCAAGCGTTGGTGTTGGTTACATAATAATTGCCCGCTGTGGCTACAGTAATGGTGGCTGTGGTAGCTCCATTGCTCCATATTCCGCCAACATTTCCTGCAAGAATAACACTGTTTCCCTCGCACAGAACCAAAGAACCATTCGCAGTAATAGCTGATGCAACAACGGCTGGAATAACTGTAACAGCAATGTGATTGGAAGTTACGATACCGCAAGCATTGGTATTGGTTACAAAATAATCGCCCGCTGCGCTAACGGTAATGGTGGCCGTTGTTGCTCCATTGCTCCACGTTCCGCCTACGTTTCCGGCAAGTACAACCGATTCGCCTACGCATAAAGCTGTTTTGGTGGCTGCTGTAATTACTGAGGCTACTGCCAATGGATTTACTGTAACTGCAATATGATTGGAAGTGGCAGTGCCGCAAGCATTGGTATTGGTTACGTAATAATCGCCAGCTGTGATGACAGTAATGGTGGCAGTGGTGGCGCCATTGCTCCAGGTTCCGCCTACATTTCCGGCAAGAATAACGCTTCCACCTTTACAAAAAGTGGTTGTTCCAGCGGGGGTAATAACAGATGCTACAACTGCTGCATTTACTTTTACCACAATATGATTGGAAGTTACAGCGCCGCAAGCGTTGGTATTGGTTACATAATAATCGCCAGCCGTGGTGACTGTGGTTGTAGCCGTTGTTGCGCCATTGCTCCAGGTTCCGCCTACATTTCCGGTAAGTGTAACGCTGCTACCCACGCAAATGGTGGTGGAAGCGCTACCGGCAGAAATAACGGATGCAGTTGCTTTTGGACTCACGGTTACCACAATGTGATTGGAAGTTACGCTTCCGCAAGCATTGGCATTGGTAACGTAATAGTCGCCACTGGTGGTGATGGTTGTTGAGGCTGTTTTGGCGCCATTGCTCCAGGTTCCACCCACATTGCCCGAAAGAATTACGTTGCCACCCTCACAAAACGTGGTTGTTTTATTGGCAGTAATTACCGAAGCGCTAAGTGCTGGACTAATTTTCACCACAATATGGTTGGAAGTTACCAATCCGCAAGCGTTGGTGTTATTTACATAATAATCGCCAGCTGAAGTAACGGTAATTGATGCTGTTTTGGCACCATTGCTCCAAGTTCCACCAACGTTACCCGAAAGTACAACGGTACCGCCAGCACAAATGGTGGTGGAACCGCCAGCTGTAATTATTGATGCAATTGGATTCATTACGGCACTTACAACATTGTTGTGCAACGAAATGGCTCCTTCGCGAGAAAGACCTCTACCGTATAACGCAGCGCCTTCCAACAACATTATGTCACCGTTGGCAATTACTGTTCCTCTAAATACAGAGTTTTCGCCCAACTCAAATTTACCGTTTATTTGCCAGTACACATTACACATTGATGCTGAATTAATCAAAACAATATTTGAAAATGTGCTTGTGGATAATGCGCCATCAATTTTGATAATAAACATGGCGTTGGGATCATCTTCGGCGTCTAAAATCAAATCACCATTTAGAGAGGAAGCACCTCCAAGGCAATAGGTATTTGGCGTAAGCACTTGGTTGTTTCCAAGTGTTGTTCCCAAAACAATGCCGCAAGTACGGGCAAACAAATTGCTGTAGGCTACGTCTACATCTATGGCCGCTTGAATAGAAGTTGGATCCACCACGTGTGTGGTTCCAACAATGGTTCCAGGAATTGGAAAGCCAGTGAAAGCACCCACATTGGTACCCACATTGCCTGTAATAACGGTTGCGCCAGTATTGTCGAAGGAGCCAACGGCAGTGAACAAGGCAAAACTTGAAGTGACTCCCAACTCAGGAGCCGACTGTCCGAAACTTCCATTCGGCATTAACAACAGCAATACCGCCGTTAATGTGATTAGTAATTTTGTTTTCATTATCAATGATTTGTTACGATGTAAATTTGTTTTTACATCGTAACAAAAGTACGTGCATTCAGGAGCCTTGGTGTTACACAATGATGATAAGTCGTTACATGATTCACACCTGAGACATTTACTATTCAATGTCGTTTAGATAAGATTTACTTGACAATTAAGCCTGAAGGGCTTCAATGTAATTAGCCACGGGTAAAACCCGTGGTAAGTTAAGTGGAGGTCATACAACCCTGAAAGGTGGGGTGTAAAGAATCAGAATATCATTGAAAATAACTTCGTTCTTTTTATTTATGGCCCCCAAACCCCCTACTGGGGGCTTAAGACCAAGTTTCTATGTTATCCTATAAAATACTGCGTCTTAAAACCCCCATTAGGGGGCAGGGGGTCATAGCAAAGACTAATTGACGAACAAATTACAGGTGTTTTTAGAACGAAGATTATCATAATAACCAGTTCATTCTTTACACCCCACCTTTCAGGGTTGGCACGCTCAAAACTTTTTTCATCCTTATGTTTCACATAAGGCTAATCACATTCAA
>JBAXAD010000092.1:0-13715 GCA_037142715.1 Paludibacter sp.
CCCGAAACCCGAAACCCGAAACCCGAAACCCGAAACCCGAAACGATTTTACCTCGTCGTCCCTCTGATTATTAAATTCGTTCTTACCATTTTATTAGTATATTGCCCATGGGTTGTACCATTTATTTTATCAATCAATAATTTGGCAGCATGTTTTCCCATTTCATAACCGTGTTGTTCTACAGTGCTGAGCATTGGATCACAGGCTTTTGCAAGTTCTCCATCAGAAAAACCAAAGATGGCAATATCCTCTGGGATTTTGAGTTTAGCTAATTTCACTGCATAAAGTATTCCAGCTGCACAATGGTCGTTAATGGCAAAAAATCCATCGGGTCTATTCGGTCTATCCAAAATGTCAGGGGTAATAATAATGGCTTCTTCACGTGTATCGCAAACGCGGATTAAGGATTCGTCAACTGGCAATCCATACTTCCGCAGCGCATCCATATAGCCGTTTTTTCTGTTCTTAGAAATTTCCAAATGAAATGGTGAACTATAAAAAGCAATGCGTTTGCACCCAGTTTGAATCATGTATTCCACTGCCGCCAGGGCACCTGCATAATCATCCACCACCACACGGTCGGTAGTAATACCAATACAAATTCTATCAAAAAACACCAACGGAATATCACTGTCAATAATCTCCTGAAAATGGTCGTAATTGGTTGTATGCTTGCACAATGATGCCAAAACGCCTGATACACGCGTTGCAATTAGAGCTTGTGTGTTTCTGACTTCTTTTTCGTAACTTTCGCTCGATTGGCAGAGTATCACATTAAAATCACCTTCGTTGGCAACTTGCTCTATACCAGAGAGAATGGAAGAAAAGAAGTAGTTGTTTATTTCAGGCACAATTACGCCAATGGTGTTATTTTTACTCATTCTCAAATTCAAGGCCATTGCATTTGGCTTGTAGTTGAATTCTTTAGCGTATTTATTTACCGCATCTTTGGTGCTTTGGCTAATGTCTGGATGGTTTTTAAGCGCACGTGAAACTGTGGAAGGAGAAATATTGAGCGCACGGCCAATATCTTTGATGGTGATTTGTGGCTTTTTCATACAATATATTATGTACTAAATTTTAGTCGGTATAAATGCACTTACAATGAAAGTTTTAAAATCTAGAATGTTGTAATCCTATTTTCTTTATGAATCAAACTTTAGGGGTTTACCCTAGTTCAATTAATGGTTATTACCTATTGTATAAGATTAAACTATAGTTTATTTTTGCATTATTAAATATCCTATCTGTTGTTATGTAATTACAATTGATTAAATAACAATACTTGTAATGATATTTAGATTTTGGCTTCACTACAAGCTTTTAATTTGATGTAATTATTTGATTAAGAGCAATAATTATTGGTTTTTGATATGAATGTGTAAGTAATTGTACGAATAAGATTTCAAAGACTATGCAAAAGTAAAATAGTTTATCCGAATAAAAAATTATTTCCGCAATTATTTGAAATACGTGGCGCAAACGTTTGCACTCGATTTTTTAGTCTTTATAAGAAACAATGATTGCCAATAAATATTAATTCTCTATTTTTGCCCCACAAATCACTACAAAGTACTTATTGAATTTCAAGTTTTCAATCACTTAATATTAATAGGTGACTTTTGATTTTAACGATGAACTAAAAGACTTTATTTATCAACCTTAAAAAATCTAATGCATGAAGTACACAAACTTTAAGCTGAAACTACGTTCAGTCGTAGCCGTTTTTTTGATGTTTTTTATTAGCGCAACAGTTTTTGCTCAAAAAACATCCATTTCGGGAGTTGTAAAAGATGCAGGCAATGGGGATCCAATTCTCGGTGCCAACATTTTTGAAAAAGGAACCTCCAACGGTACCATAACCAACTTCGATGGACAATTCACTCTCTCTGTTTCTGCAAATGCAACTTTAGTAATCAAATATGTTGGTTACGTTCCTGTTGAAGTAGCTGTGGGAAACCAAAAAAATCTAGTTGTTCAAATGAAAGAAGATGCTGTTTCGCTTGGCGAGGTAGTAGCGATTGGGTATGGTGTTCAAAAGAAATCAGACAAGACTGGGGCTGTTATGAATGTCTCTTCAGCAGATTTCAATAAAGGTGTCTTAACAGATCCTATTCAAGCTCTTCAAGGAAAAGCTTCTGGAGTTCAAATTACCAAAAAAGGTGGTAATCCAAACGATGGATTTTCAGTACAAATAAGGGGTGCTGGTGGTTTGGCTACAGGCTCATCGCCATTGTATGTTATCGATGGAGTGCCTGGAGTTGACCCAACAACTATTCCAGCAGAAGACATTGAGTCATTTAATATATTGAAAGATGCCTCTTCAACTGCAATTTATGGTTCACGTGGAGCTAACGGTGTTGTAATTATTACTACCAAAAAAGGTACTACCAAAGGAGGAAAAAATACCATTGATGTAAATGCTTATGTAACAATGGATGAGGTTGCCAAGCGACTTGACTTGCTTTCTGCATCAGACATTAGAAGTTTTATTCAACGTAACAAACTTACACAAGTTGATGCTGGTGGTGATACGGATTGGCAAAATGAAATTTATCGTAAGGGTTTAACTCAAAACTATAATGTAGCTGTAGGTGGTGGTACAGATAAATCAAATTATCGTGTTTCGGGTACAATTTCTGATTTTCAGGGAGTTGTAAAAGGAACTGATAAACAAAGATTTACAACTACTGCTAATGTCTTTCAAAAATTATTGAATGACAAATTAGTTATAGATGGTAATATGGCAGCTACATTTGAAGAGAATAACTATCAAGATTTTGGTGGAAATGGACCAACAGATGTAATGTACCAGGCATTCCAACGCTCTCCCCTTCAACCAGTAAATAATCCAGATGGTACTTATTATGAAAATCCTCCTTATGGTTTTCAGTATTTTAATCCTGTTGCAACAATTAATAATATACAAAATCAACGTTCTGCAAAAAGGATTCGAGCCAATGGATCAGCTCAATATGAGATTTTTCCAGGCTTAAAAGCAAAGATAAACGGTGCTTATACTCGAGATGATTCTGAGTCTTTCTATTTTGTTCCATCATCATCCCCTACTTCTGGAACAAAAGGAAAAGGTGAACGTAAATATGAAAATCATACAACTAAATTATTAGAAGGATTTGTGAACTATGACAAAACATTTGATAAAGTTCATAGTTTATCTGTTGTAGGTGGATATTCATGGCAAGGTCAGATTAATGATGGTTTCAATGCTTTTGGAACAAATGCTCAATCTGCTTATGTTCAATCAAATAACTTAGGTGCATTGGCCGATGTAAGTTATGGTGGAATTGGATCATATAAAAATGACTGGAAAATTATTTCCTTCTTTGGACGTGCAGCTTATGACTTTGATAAAAAATATTTTGCAACTGTAACTGTACGTCGTGATGGTTCTTCAAAATTTGGTTCAAATAATAAATGGGGTACATTCCCATCCGGTTCATTGGCTTGGGCTGCCAAAAATGAATCTTTTTTAAAGGATGTTGATTGGTTGGATCAGCTGAAGCTAAGAGTTGGATATGGTTTAACTGGTAATACTGAGGGTTTTGAATCCTATTGGTCAGTTCCAGTTATTAATCCTACAGGTATGCAACCTTCGATGGATGATGGGGTTTCACATACGGTAGTATATCAAACATCGCGCGATGCCAATCCAGATTTGAAATGGGAAACTATGCAAGAAGTAAACATTGGATTGGATTGGGGAATTTTAAATAGTCGCCTTCAAGGTTCTATAGAATTATATAGTAGAAGAACTGTGGATTTGATTTATAAATACTCTTTACCACAACCACCAAGTAAAACAGGTGAAATTATGGCTAATGCTGGCATTATGACCAATAAGGGTATAGAAGCAAACGTGTCCTATCAAGTTGTAGATTTGAAAAATTTCAATTTTAAAACAAGTCTTACTTTTTCTCATAATATTAATAATGTGGAGAAACTGTCTGACGGTATTTATCAATGGAAAGACAAACAACGGTCTTATATTTCTGCTCGTGGCATGGTGGGTCAATGGACACAATATCTTAATGAAGGTATGTCGATGGGAACATGGTATCTTCCTCACTTTGTGGATATTTCATCCGATGGTGTATTTAGATATGCTACTGCCACAGGTGGTATCACTCGTAATGTGGGAGATGCAGAAAGAAGAAATGCTGGTTCAGCAATGCCAAAAGTAAATTTGGGATGGTCAAATTCATTCTCTATTTATAAAAACATAGACATGAGTTTCTCAGTAAGAGCCGTACTTGGATATAAAGTATATAATGTGTCGGCAATGTACTTCTCAAACCCAACCCTTTTACCAAGTTATAATGCAAATCAACAAGCTATTACCTGGTTTGAGAATAAAGTTAACGCAACACCAGTAGCATCTGATTATTGGTTAGAGGATGGCTCTTTTGTAAGACTTGATAATTTGACGCTTGGATATAATGTTCCAAATACAAATAAATTTGGAGTTAGTAAACTAAGAGTCTATTTTACAGGTAGTAATTTATTGACTATAACAGGTTATAAGGGTATTGACCCTGAGTTAAGCTATTCAGGTGTTGAATTTGGACTTGATAACTTTAATGTTTATCCAAAAACTCGTAGTTTTACATTAGGACTTCAACTAACTTTTTAAAATACAAAGAATATGAAAAAAAATATATTTAAGCTCTTTGCACTTGTTTTGATACTAACAGGTTGTACCGATTTACAAGAAACACCTACAAGCGGTATACCAGAAAGTAAATTCCCTGAAAACAATAGCCAAACTGCAAACTTGGGAGTTGGTGCCTATGATCCATTGAAAGAATTGGTGGATTATGGTGGTTGGTGGTTTTGTCAGGAAATGACAACCGATGAGATGGTTTGTCCTACTCGTGGGTTAGACTGGGATGATAATGGAAAATGGAGAGTTTTGCAACTTCATACATGGACCAACGAAACTGAAGCAGTTGTTGGAATGTGGGAACGTTATTATCGTGGTATATCTGAATGTAATAAAACAATTGAACTATTGGGCAATGACACAATTAATGGCTCTGCAGCTGCTAAATTATCTATAGCCAAGTTTTTAACTTTACGTAGTTTCTATTATTGGTTACTGATTGACAATTATGGTGATGTGCCTTTTGTAACATCATTTGCAAATCCGATACCTGTTGAGAAACCGTTCAAAAATAAAAGGGCATTTATATTTGAAAAAATAGTTAAGGACTTAGGTTGGGCAATACCACTTTTACAAAGTACTCCGGTGCATTATGCTATCAGTAAAGGTATGGCACAGATGACTTTGAGCCGTTTGTATTTAAACTCTAAAGTTTATACTGGTACAGATAATTCCGCAAAAGCAATTCCAATTTTAGAAGATTTGATAAAAAATGGTGGCTATACATTGGCAACTAATGTAAAAGATCCATTTCTGTCTGCCAATGAAGCTTGCCCAGAAAATATTTTCACGGCATTCTACGATGGAACTGAAAATGCAAATGGAAAACCAGAATTTAATTTGCACATGCGTACACTTGGGTATCAAAGTAATCAAACTTTTGGAATGACAGTGGGCCCTTGGAATGGTTTTGCCACCTTAGAGAAACACTTTCTGAGTTATGATAATTCCGACAAACGTAAAGATGCTTATTTTTTATATGGACCACAAAAGAATGCTACTGGTGGAGCCTTATTAGATTTAGAAACTAGTAATGTTTGGGACTTTTCTGCTGTAATACCTGCTTTAGCTATGTCAGAGCCAACTGCTACCAAAACCCAAATTCGTCATTCTGGTGTTCGTGTTCAGAAATATGAAATTGCAAAAGGAGTAGGTCAATCAATGGCTAATGATCTGGTTTTCTTTCGCTTGACAGATGCTTACTTGATGCTTGCCGAATTATATGCTAATGCAGGAAATGCAACAAAAGTAAAAGAAAATCTTGACCCAATTAGAACAAGAGCTGGTTTAGGAGCTCCTACTACTTATGATTTAGATGCAGTTAAGGCAGAACGAAAATTAGAAATGTTTTATGAAGCAACTCGTCGTCAGGACATGATTCGTTGGGGAATATATAATACTCAATGGGAATGTGCTTGGAAAGCTCAAATTAGCATCACCAATAATAATCTATTCCCAATACCAAAGAAGCAAATTGATGCCAATAGTAATTTGAATGAAGCTACTATCAATTAATTTGCCCACAACTAATAAATGATTACATTTACATCTAATATATTATCCTATCATTATTAATTAAAAAATTATTTTATCATGAAAAAAATTAAATTATTTACATTGTGCATGTTTGCACTTTCGTTAGTTTTCGTTGGTTGTAAATCAACTGATCCAGTTGTAGATCCAGATCCAATTGTAGAAGATGGTTTCTATATTTCAGGAGATGCCACTTCATTTGCTAAAGTAGATGTACAAGGTCAATTAACAGCTGCTCCAGTTGAGAACGACAACAATAGTGCTCGCGTAGGATTAAATCAAATTTACATTGCATTAGAAGCAGGTAAAACTTTTACAATTACTGAAGTTGCTGGTGCTACTAAAACCGTTAACGGACCGGGTGCTGGTTTTGCATCTGTTGTTCAAGTAGCAGGAGCTGACGAAATGGGAGCTACCATTCAAAAAGGGATGTATGCTGCCGGTGGCACATTTACTGTTCCTACAAGTGGTTTGTATCAAGTAATCGTTGATAAACAAACTACTACAGTTGTAATTCTTCCAGTATCTACTTGGGCTATTATTGGTGGTGCAACTCCACTTGGATGGTCTGATAATGTATTGCCTGTTAAAGGTGCTTTCAGTAAAGATTCTATGGTTTATGAAGCAACTGACATGACTTTATTGACTGGAGATTATAAATTCCGTCACTCTGGTGCTTGGAAACAAACTATTGTAACAACACCGTTAATTAAAGTGAACACTAATTATGGTGGTACATCTTTAACTGCTTTAACTCCAGGTGGTGCCAATATACCATTTCTAACTGCTGATAATGGTAAATATACCGTTAGAGCTGTTTGGACAAAAGGAAAAGGCATGAAATTTACTTTGACTAAAACAGGTACTGTAGTTGTTGCCGAATATCCAACTGATTTATATGTTGTTGGTGCTGAATTTGGTAACTGGACTATGTCTACTCCAGCTGCGGCAGGTATTGTGAAAATGATTCCTGTTAATGGTCACGCTTGGGCATTTTGGTCTATTGTTTATTCAGCTGGTGGTACTACAAATGGGTTCAAATTCTCAGCAAGTAATACAGCTTGGGGAAAAGACTTTGGTGTAACAGGTACTGCTACTGATGGCGTTTATGGTAAAGGTGCTGATAATGTAACTGTTACAACTGCAGGTTATTATATGCTATATGTTGACTTGAAAGCTCTTAAAGTTTCTGTAACTGCTCCTAAAGTATATTTAATTGGCGATGCAATTAGTGCAGTTTGGGATTATGCAGCTCCTGCTGGCTTATTCACAGTTGATAATACTGCCAAAACCATTACTTCTCCTGCCGCAACTGGAGCTGGTAATCTTCGTATGTATGCAACTTGTCCACTAACTCAATTGGATACTCCAAAAGCTGACTGGTGGATGATGGAATTCAATATAATTGCAGGTAAAATTGAATACCGTGGTACTGGTGGTGATCAAACAGCAGTTCCTGTAACTGTAGGTAAAAAAGCTGTTCTTAACTTCTCTACTGGGACTGGAGTTATTCAATAGTAAATTATAATTCTCTATTTAAAAGCACGGCAATTTGCCGTGCTTTTTTTTTGTGGCTAAATGCTTTCGCAAACGATTGCGTTACAAAAATCACTTTACTAATGCTATATCGTATTTAATTGATTAAGAATAGCTTTATATTTGTGTAAACTTTCAATTTTGTCTGTAATTTGTAAATGAGGGTCAATGAAAAAAATGAGAGTACTTTTCTATTCATTAACCGGTATGATATTAATGCTAACAGGATGCAAACCTGAAATAAGTCAAAATCATAAACCAAATCTTATAGTTACATATAAGATTGACGGTTTAAAAGTCACATTGAAAGGGAATGCATTGGATAATGATGGTACAATAACAGATTTATTCATCGATTGGGGAAGTTCTGAAATTTCGAAATTACCAAATAATAATTATGCTGATTTTGAAATTAGTCATTTATATTTACTTCCAATAAGTTGCAATATAAAAATAATTGCCATTGACAATACGGGTGATACAACCTTTCAGATAATACCTTTGGTGATCGATTATAAAGTAACTTCACTATCTAGCATAAAACAATCGATGTTTAAAACTTCAGACAATGAATACCTTATATTGACTGTTAATTTACATACGTATCAGGAATTACAACAAAATGAAAAATTTAATTTATTGGCAGATGTAATAGGCTTAATGGACATTGATTTTGTCGCTTTTCAGGAATGTGCACAAAACAAATCTACAGCAATAACTACAGGAAACATTCGCCAAGATAATATGGCTTTGATTGTTTCAAATATATTAAAAGAAAAATATAAAACAGAGTATAATTATGTTTGGAATTGGGCGCATTATGGCTGGGATGTATGGGAAGAAGGAGTGGCAATACTTTCAAAATATCCCGTTCTAAATTCGGAAGATCGATATATTTCTACAGGGACAAGTACTAGTAATATTACAAGTCGAAAAGCAATTTACGGGTCATTTCAAACATCTAAAGGTTTAATAAACATTATTTCTGCTCACACGCATTGGCGCACAAGTATAACTGATGAAGAACAGAACAATCAGATTAAAAATATAAAAGCAATGGCTACTGAAAAGGAGCTGTTGAGCCCAGTTATAACGACTTTTGTTTGCGGAGATTTTAATGGAAATCCTACCAGTGATTATCCCTGGAGCGAAGGTTATAATACCATGATGAGAAATAACGATTATTCAGATACTTTTCTGGAAATTAATCAGGATGCCAATAATAAACCAGCTCAAAGTGCTTATTACAGTATCTTGGGAGATTTGCCTGGAAGAATTGATTATATTTTTATGAAAAAGAATGAAGCAATTAAAGTGGTTGACTCTCAGATAATTTTTAAAAGCGAAGTAATTGGGAAAATTTCTGATCATTATGGAATTTTGACCAAAGTGATATTTACTAAATAATAAAATAAAAACTATACAAACTAACAATTTTAAATCAATAGAAATATGAAAAAAATTACATTTACTTTTCTACTGCTTTTCATCTCTTTATGGAGTTGGGCACAGCTAATTACTAGTACCCCACCTTTTATTACACAGGATGGTGCTGCAATAGATATTATTTTCGATGCAACTTATGGAACTGCAGGTTTAAAGGATTACACAGGCGATGTGTATGCTCACGCTGGGGTAATTACTACTGATAGCAAAGATGGTTCGGACTGGAAACATGCTTCCACATGGGGAGATAATGCCACAAAATATAAATTAATTTCACAAGGTAACAATAAATGGAAATTAAGTATTACACCAAGCATGACAAGTTATTTTGGATTGACTACAGGCGAAAAAGTAACAAAATTAGTTTTCGTTTTCCGGAGTGGAGTCACTGTAAATGGTAGCTATCTTGAAGGAAAAGACCTTGGTGGTTCAGATATTTTTGTGAATGTTTTTCAATCGGGGAGCATAAATGTTTCAATTACTAATCCTGCTGGAGATAAAGCAGTTGCAGTAGGAACTGTAATGAATATCGGTGTTGCAACATCTGTAAGTGTTACTTCATTAGATTTATTAGTTAATGGTGTGACAGTAAAAACAGCCAATGCATCATCAACACTCAACTATTCCTATACATTTGCTACAGCCGGGGATTATACTTTAATTGCTAAAGCCACGCTAAATGGTCAAACAGTTAGAGATACAGTATTGGTTTGTGCTCCATCGGCAGTTGTAGATCAAACACGCCCAGCAGGTTTAAAGGACGGAATAAATTATGGAACTGACAATACTTCTGCCACTTTGATAATGTATGCTCCTGGTAAAACCAATGTGTTTTTGATTGGTGAATTTAATAATTGGACTCAACTAAATGCCTATCAACTGAAACGAGATGGCAATTACTGGTGGATAACTCTAACGGGGTTAACCCCAGGGCAGGTATATGGTTTCCAGTATCTTGTGGACGGTGTGTTACGAGTAACGGATGCTTACACCGAAATGGTGCTTGACCCATGGAACGATAAATGGATTAACCAATACAACGCTATTTATCCAAATTTAAAAGCGTATCCAATTGGGAAAACAGAAGGATTGGTTTCTACTTTGCAAACGGCAAAAACGACATATGGTTGGGAAGTACCAAATTTTACCATGCCAAGTAAAGAAAATATGGTAATTTACGAATTGTTATTGCGCGACTTTACTGTAGAAAAATCATTGAATGCAGCTATTCTCAAACTTGATTATTTAAATAATTTAGGCATTACTGCCATTGAACTTATGCCTATTCAGGAATTTGACGGAAATAACAGCTGGGGTTATAATCCAAACCATTATTTTGCCACAGATAAAGCTTACGGAACTCCGGAAATGTATAAAAAATTTATTGATGAAAGTCATAAACGTGGTATAGCAGTAATTTTAGATATAGTTTTAAATCACGCAACTGGTGCAAATCCATTTGCAAAACTTTACTGGAATAGTACAACCAATGTCCCTGCTTCAAATAATCCCTGGATGAATGTAACTGCTCCACATCCTTATGGTGTATATAACGATTTTAATCATTCACAAACAAGTACAAAAGAATTCTTTAAACGAATGGTTCAATATTGGATTACTGAATATAAAGTGGATGGTTATCGCTTGGATTTAACTAAGGGTTTCACTCAAACTCAAACGACTGAATCCAATGCAAGCAATTATGATCAATCGCGAATTGACAATATAACAACCTATTACGATGCTGCAAAATCAGTTAAAAGCGATGTGATGTTTATTTTGGAACATTTCTGTAATTACGATGAAGAGTTGGCGCTAGCTAATAAAGGTATGTATTTGTGGCGAAAAGGCAACGAAGCGTTTTCACAAACTGCTATGGGATATCAAAGTAGTCCTTCAAGCGATTTTGGAGGTATGAATAGTACTCCTCGAGGTTGGGTTGGATTTGCAGAAAGTCATGATGAAGAGCGTAACTTTTATAAAGCAAAAATGTATGGGGCTGGTAATCTTACAACAGATTCAATTGCGAGAATTAAACGTGTACCTTTGAATATTGCATTCACTACACTTATTCCTGGACCAAAAATGATATGGCAATTTGGTGAAATGGGATACGATTATTCAATTGATTCCAATGGTGGTCGTACAAATGAAAAACCTTCTGTTTGGGGTTGGCTAAACCTTGCACATCGTAAAGCAGCTGCCGATGCTTCAGCTAAAATAATCACGCTTCGCAAACTTTATCCAACTGCATTTACGCAAGGTAGTTTTGCCTTAAGTATTGCCGAAAGTGATTGGAGTGCAGGACGTAGAATTGCACTTACTCATGCTGATTTGAATATGGTAGTGCTTGGTAATTTCCAAACAGCTGCCATTACTGCCAGTCCTAATTTTCAAAAAACTGGAACTTGGTATAATCTTTTGACAGGTGCAGAATTGAATGTGACCAATACACAAATGACAATTAGTATGCAAGCTGGAGAACTGTTGATTTTTACTGACAGAAAGGTAAATTTACCAAGCGGATTAAAGGATACGCAAATTCAATCTGATTGTACTGTTTTTCCTACTAAAACCAACGGAAAGGTTTATATTTCAACTGCTAGTGCCGTGAAAAATGTAACCGTTTATAATATGCAAGGTATGATTGTGAAAACGGTTTCAAATACATATGAAATTGATTTTTCAAATGCTTCAAATGGACTTTATATCATGGAAGTGAATACTTTGAAAGGAAAAAGCCAATACAAAATAATCAAAGAATAACATTTTCTTTATCAGTCAAACTAAAAAAAGGCATAGCTAATTTAGCTATGCCTTTTTTTAGTTTGACTAAAATATAACTGAATTGTTTTTATACAAGTGGAACAAAAATGAACCCAGGATGATTTTGTTCTTGAATATCGAATTCATCGTTTTTAATTACAAGTCTAATTGATTGACCAGAAGTGTTTTTTACTGGAATTACCAATCGTCCACCAACCTTTAATTTCTTGATTAATATATCAACAATATAATTGTGAGTTGCTGCAGATGCAAGTATGCAATCGAATTTTCGTTCTGGTAAATCTAACCAAGAACCCAAAAATAATTCTATGTTTGGGTAATTGTATTTTTCTAAATTCACTTTTCCAAATTTGTAGACTTCAGGTATAATTTCCACTGCAAAAACAGACCCTTCATTTCCTACAGTTTTTGCTAATATTCCTGTAGTCCATCCTGATCCAAACCCGATATCCAAGATTTCATCCCCCAATTTTGGTTGCAACAGTTCCAACATAAAAGCCACAGTATATGGTTGTGAAATTGTTTGTCCAAAACCTATAGAAAGCGGCATATTTTCGTATGCATACTCTTGATACATTATCGGAACAAAGTCTTTTCTATCATTCGCAATAAAAGCATCATATAACGATTTAGTTTTCAGAACCTCTCTGCTTATCAGTTGTTTCGCTAATACTTTCATTTCTGGATTCACTTTCATGATTTTTTGTTTTAAAACGGATCGCGGTTTGTTGAAATCACAAAACACTTATTAAAGTGCTGATAATGAATCAAAATATTTGAATTTGTCAACAGATTTAATTCAAAAAAATAACTGCAACTTAGGTTTCCCAATGTTTGCAGCCATTTTTTTTTATAAATGAAATTCTAACTTTAGTTTAATTTTGATGTTTTAATCAGCAAACAATGGATAAGCAGACATTGTTTTATTAACGCGTTCTTTTACAGATTTGATAACAGTTTCGTTGTCAACATTAGAAAGTACAATTTCAATCATTTCTGCTATTTCCAACATTAATCCTTCTTTAGCA
Source organism: Paludibacter sp. (assembly GCA_037142715.1). GTDB lineage: Bacteria > Bacteroidota > Bacteroidia > Bacteroidales > Paludibacteraceae > Paludibacter. The sequence goes on from JBAXAD010000092.1 coordinate 13,012, forward strand.
CCACGTGTGGTGATAGCTGGAGTTCCCAAACGGATTCCAGAAGTTTGGAAAGCAGAACGACTATCGAACGGCACCATGTTCTTGTTCACAGTAATATCGGCTGCTTCCAATGCTTTTTCAGCCACTTTACCAGTCAATTCAGGAAATTTCGAACGCAAATCAACTAACATTGAATGGTTATCTGTTCCGCCAGAAATAATTGAAAAACCACGTGCAATCAACGCATCAGCCAAAGCCGAAGCATTTTTCTTTACTTGTGCTTGATATAGTTTGTATTCTTGTTGCAAGCATTCGCCGAACGAAACTGCTTTTGCAGCAATAACATGCTCCAACGGACCGCCTTGGATGCCAGGGAAAACAGCTGAGTCGAGTAGGGCAGACATCATTTTTATTTCACCTTTTGGTGTAGTTTTACCCCAAGGATTAGGAAAATCTTTTCCCAATAAAATGATACCACCACGTGGCCCACGCAATGTTTTATGAGTTGTAGAAGTTACGATATGTGCCCATTTCAAAGGGTTTTCCAACAATCCAGCTGCAATTAATCCTGCTGGATGCGCCATGTCAATCATCAAAATTGCGCCCACTTTGTCGGCAATTTCGCGCATGCGTTTGTAGTCCCATTCACGTGAATAAGCTGAACCACCACCAACAATAAGTTTCGGTTGCTCACGGATGGCTACTTCTTCCATTTGGTCATAATC
>JBAXAD010000093.1:0-13510 GCA_037142715.1 Paludibacter sp.
GTGGATACAGAGGCGGTGGCAACGATTAATTGCATTATCAAGAAACAAAAAAAAAGGAAATTGACTCGCAATGAGTGAACTTCCTTTTTTTTTCTGCTATAATTTAATTATTTATTTCTTATATTCCATCACCAGCACCCCTAATTTATTATTCAACCCCATTACCGGACTAACAATATTCAAAACTGAATTATTGGTAAATTGTATCGTTTCATCCGTCATTAATGCCACCTGATTTGGATAAACAGCTCCCTCATCTTTCTTATCGGTAGAAAGCAAAACCTTAGAGGTTTTGGCATCCACAAATTCAATTTTTTTGATACCTGGTTCTTTAATAATACTCATGAAAAACTGATTCACCTGCTCTTTGTTATTCCTTGTCAATTCGCTTCTTACTGCCAACGCTAACGTTTTGGAAGTCAACGTTAAATGCTGTATGGTCATTGTATTCATTTGGCTTTCGTATGACGTTTTTAGTTCTGCAGTTTGCTTTTCAAAGCTGCTATTCATCAAAGTCATTTTGATAATTGACCACAAAAAAACCACTACCAAGGCTAGAAGTAAAGAGAAAACCATCTTGTGGTTTGAAACATAAATTCCAATTTTTTTCGATTTCATTTTCTTGGCAGTTTTTTTAGATACTCTCTTAAATACACTCTCGAAGTCATCGTCTTCGATGGGTAATGTTTCGCTTTTGGTTGTCATAATTGTAAGATTTAAAGATTAGTATTGTGTAAATTAATTTGGATAATTTCCTACTAATAAACTACTAACAATAAAAATACACCTTTATAAATCCTGTTATTACAACGTTCAAAAGAACAAATAAGTTATTGTTTTTTTAATTCTTATACTTTTGTCCCCTAGTTTTGGGTTTACCGTATTTTATTTTCATGGATTCTGCACGACGCACTTTCATGTTCACCTTTTTATTCTTGTCCTTTTTCTCATGAAAAGCTTCGCCGCCCACTTCCTTTTTTGGAATAGAAACCAAGGTGTTTTTCATTTTCACTTGTGGCATTTCATCATCGGTGAGTACTTTCGAGACTTCCACTTCGGCAGGCATTTTCACCATAGGTATTTTGCGGTTCATCAACGCTTCAATACTTTCTCTGTATTCGGTATCTGCTTTGGTAATGAACGTAATAGAAACCCCATTCTTGTCGGCTCTACCCGTACGACCAATGCGGTGCATATAGTTTTCGGCCACTTCCGGCACGTCAAAATTCACCACATGGGTAACATCCGAAATATCCAAACCACGCGCCACAATATCGGTAGCAATCAATACACGATTAACGTTTGCGGTAAAATTACGCAAAGCCTCGAAACGGTTGTTTTGGCTTTTATTGGAATGGATGACCCCAATTTGATTCTCAAATTTGGGTGAAAGTTCTTCGTATAAAGTATCCGCCAACTTCTTGGTAGAGGTAAAAACCAATACTTTGGAGAAATCGGGATTATTCAACAACAAGAATTCCAGAAGATTTACTTTGGTAAAAAAGTTGGGTACTTTAAAACCAATTTGTTTAATCTTTTCAAGCGGCGTTCCAGTTGGAGCAGCTTCTATTTCGAGTGGTTCCACAAAGAAATCGTGTACCAAGTCTTTCAATTCTTCGGAAATAGTAGCAGAAAACATCAAATTCTGACGTTTGGTGGGCAACAAATCAATCACGCGAATCAATTGCGGACGGAAACCGAGGTTCAACATTTCATCCACTTCATCGATCACAAAGCGTTTTATGGATTTCAATTTCAACGAACCGTTAAGAATAAAATCCAACAAGCGACCAGGAGTAGCCACCAGCACATCCACACCAGCAACAATCAGCGGTGTTTGACGAATCATGTTCACACCACCATATACGCCCACCACACGTAGATTCATGTAGGTGGTTAGCTTTTCAACCTGTTCAACTACCTGAACCACAAGCTCGCGGGTAGGAACAACAATCAATATCTGTGGATGTTTTTCTTTGGTAAATTTCCATTGTCTAAGGCAGGGCAACAAGTAAGCTATCGTTTTTCCGGTTCCGGTTTGTGCTATTCCCACCACATCGCGACCAGACATTATAACTGGATATGCCCTTTCCTGAATGGTTGTTGGATGAGTTAAACCTAAGTCGTTGAGGGCATTGACAAGAGGAGTATTAATATTAAAATCGGTAAATGTCATTTCAGTTTTGTATGTTTTAAGGTGCAAAGGTACTCAATTTTTGGCGAAAGATTTCAATTCATGCTCCAATTCAATTAGCTACTTAATTCCACAAAGCCACATTTCTAACTATTTACCAAATAATTAGCCCACATTCCGCATATCACAAGTGTACAGAATAGAAATCTACATCACTCGCTTGGAATTATGCTGATGTTTTTTATTCTATGAAAACAAACTCAAAAAAGCCGACTTAATTAACAAGTCGGCTTTTCCACAGTTTAAAGAGGATTTTTTATGACATTGATTTACTGAACTGCACCTGTTTCCATATTAATAGTCAAGTTGTTATCTGGAGTATTTATATCTGTCCAGAGTGAGCCCAATACATTACTTAAAGTTTTTGTAGGGTCAAGAGTATTTAATTCACTAAATTGTTGTAAGACTTCTGATGGCATTGTTTCATCTCCTGCAAAATGGGCCATGGCAGCAGCTTTGAAGTATGGTGCAAAACCGAGAGCGTATTCAGCTGGAACATTGTACAAATTCATTAAGACATATTGAAAATACCCGTCAAGATGTTCAGATAAGAATGTTTTTGCATAGGTGTCAAATCTTCGTCCCATTAAGGCAGTTGCACTTTGGGGTTTAAAGCTATATTCATTACCCATGATGGATAGAATTCTGAAAGTGCAGGGATAATTTACCGTTGAACCCGTTTCCACATCAAAAATAAATTTTCCGTTGTGTTCTCTCTTGGTAATGTCGGTGGCATGATAGTGTCCGGTAAAAATAATTTTCATTCCGGCATCCATCAGTTCATCGGCCGTACTTTCATAATTATCAACCACATACCCAGGGTCAACCATGTTCTGAAGTAAATAATGTTCAATCAAACCTTGATGCATCATTCCAATAACAGTTTTTCCCTCCGATTTCGCTTTGGCCAATTGTTCTTTAATCCAAGTCATCGTTTTGGGTTTAATTACTCCACCCCATACATTTGTTGTGGTATTTAGATAATACTTGTTTGCATCAATGCTAATAACCCATAAACCATTAACTGGCTCATTTACATAGCTCAAAGAGTTTGCATCTCGCGATATCGCATTATTGAAGCCATAATTAGCATATATGGTCGGTATTCTATCAGCTTGTACGTTGGGTACTGAAACAGTTTTATCTTTAATATATCGTAAGGCTTCGGGGTTATTCACATCATGATTTCCCACGGTAACTACTACTTTAATACCGTTCATAGTTAATTGTTTCAGCATTCTGGAAACCGTTTCATGACTAATCTTTTCTCCATCCTTAGTTAAGTCTCCCGGTATCAGCACCAAATCTGGTCTCAACGATATAATTTTAACGATAGCTACTTGTAGTATTTCAGTACTATATTGCAATAGTTTTGGATCTCTTGCAAGATAGGTCTGAAATGCAGATCCATCTCTCACCAAAAGCGATGGATCCATCACGTGGATATCCGATAGAATCACAATTTTAACCCCCTTATTGACACAGGTTTGACTATTGGTTGTTTTGGCCAGTTGCCCGGAACTATCCATTATTTCTAAGTCGTTCTGACAAGAGAAGAAGAGAGTTATCAAAAACAGATAAGTAAAAACACAAAAGGTTTTCATAAACGTAGGTGTTTAAATGGTTTATAGTTACACGCTTTCAATATTCTTATCTTTCTGCAACTTACTTCACAGAAAAATAGTTGGTTAATTATTGGAATAAGGCTTTTGTAGAATTGCCAAAGCAGACAATCCTGTAGTGAAAGTTAAATTACGTGATGGACGAATAGTCCCGTTAACGGAAGTCTGGCGGCGTCATGGCGCTTAATTTTAGGTTCTCTGATTGGAAAATGCATTTGACATTTTTCGAACTCAAACTCAAAAAGCTAGCTATTATACAACAATTACAGAGCCCAATAGTTTCCCTATTGGGTTTGGGGTGAAAGGGAAATTATTCTAATGCAAATGAAATAGTATTATTAATTGATTTTTTGAAAATCATTATGAAAGCAAAAAGGCTGATCCACATCATGTGAATCAGCCTATTAAATTGTAAATAGTAAATGACTAAATGGTCAATTATTTATATCCATCTTCGTGAACACTCTTCACCGAACGTCCTGAAGGATCATTCAAATTTTTAAAAGATGCATCCCATTCCAAGGCAATTGGCGTACTACAAGCCACAGATGGAACTGAAGGTACACACAATGAAGCTGCTTCAGAAGGGAAGAAATCCGTGAAAATGGTTCGGTAATAATATTCTTCCTTGTTCATTGGCGGATTGATTGGATAGGTTTCGTTCACATTGGCCATTTGCTCGTCTGTTACCATTTCGGTAGTCAATGCACGCAATGAATCAATCCAATTGTAGCCTACACCATCTGAAAATTGTTCTTTCTGACGCCAAGTTACACTTTCTGGAAGGTAATCTTCAAATGCTTTACGCAAAATCCATTTCTCCATTTTTCCGTTGCCTGCCATTTTATCCTTAGGATTCAAGCGCATGGCAATGTCCATAAATTCTTTGTCCAAGAATGGCACACGACCTTCTACACCCCACGAAGCCAATGATTTGTTGGCACGTAAGCAATCGTACAAGTGAAGTTTATCCAATTTACGAACGGTTTCTTTGTGGAATTCTTCTGCATTAGGAGCTTTGTGGAAATAAAGGTAACCGCCAAAAATTTCGTCAGCACCTTCGCCCGAAAGCACCATTTTTACGCCCATCGATTTGATAACACGTGACAAAAGATACATTGGGGTACTTGCACGAATGGTAGTAACGTCATACGTTTCAACGTGATAAATCACATCGCGTACTGCATCCAAACCTTCTTGCACCGTGAAATGAATTTCGTGGTGAATGGTGCCAATGTGATCGGCCACTTTACGGGCAGCAATCAAATCGGGCGAACCAACCAATCCAACAGCAAACGAGTGCAATTGATTTCCCCAAACTCCTTCAGATTTTGCAGCTTGTTTCTCGGCAGAAATTTTGGCTACCGCCGAAATAATTGAAGAATCTAAACCGCCAGAAAGCAATACACCATAAGGTACATCAGCCATTAATTGACGTTCAACAGCAGCTACCAAGGCATCACGCAACACATCAATATCTGATACATTGTCTTTTACAGCTTCAAAACTTTCCCAGTCTCGGCTGTACCATTCTGTTGCTTTGCCATCTGGACTATAATAATATTGTCCTGGCAGAAACTCCTCAATCTTCGTACAGATTCCTTCCAAAGCTTTCAATTCGGATGCCACGTAATATGATCCGCTAGCATCCCAGCCTTGATACAAAGGGATAATACCAATATGATCACGTCCAATCATAAAGATATCGTTTTCAATATCGTACAATGCAAAAGCAAAAATACCGTTCAAATCTTCCATGAAGTTTGGACCTTTTTCGCGATACAAAGCCAAGATTACTTCACAATCGGATTTGGTAAGAAATTCATATTTCCCTTCGAATTGTTTGCGAATGTCCTCGTGATTATAGATTTCACCGTTTACAGCCAAAACCAATTTTCCATCTTTACTAAAAAGGGGTTGCTTGCCTGATTCTGGATCCACAATTGATAACCGTTCGTGTGCCAAAATGGCTTTTTCATCAGAGAAAATCCCCGACCAATCCGGCCCACGATGCCGTATTTTTTTTGACATTTTCAAAACTTGCGGTCTCAGAATTTGAGCCGGCTGTTTGAGATCAAATGCACATACAATTCCACACATATTTTTTAGTTTAATTTATTTCATGTTATATGTTTCGTGTCTCGCGTTTCATATTCATCAACTTAGAACACGAAACTTTAAACACGAAACGCTACACGGTTAACGTTTTATGAATATCTTCAGCTGTTTTTCTGCCCAAAGCAATGGCCCGAACTACTAAGCTTGCTCCTATTGCAGCATCTCCAGTGGCAAATACTTTGGCAACATTGCTTTTACCTTCTTTATTGGCAATTACATTTCCACGCGCATCCAGTTCAAGACCCAATTCAGTAACAAGTCCTTCGTGTACTGGATGAATGAAACCCAAGGCAAGGAATACCAAATCAGCTTTGATTACATCCGTTTTGCCTGTTGGCTTCATGTTCCAACGGCCTGTTGCATCTTTTGTCCACTCCACTTCTTCAACCAACACTTCAGTCAATTGACCATTTTCGCCAATAAATTGATTGGTGTTCAAACTCCATTTACGAATACAACCTTCTTGGTGAGAACTGGATGTTTTCAGAATGGTCGGATAATATGGCCAAGGAGTTTCTGGATTTTTTCCTACCGGTGGTTGAGGTAAAATCTCAATCTGAGTTACTTTTACTGCACCTTGACGAATGGAAGTACCCACACAATCTGATCCAGTATCTCCACCACCAATAACAAGTACGTGTTTGTCTTTTGCCGAAATAATAGCTTCTGGAGCTACTGTTTCACCCATAATGAGTTGGTTTTGTTGACTAAGGAAATCCATTGCAAAATAGACACCTTTAAGGTCACGACCTGCAGGATTGATATCGCGTGGATGTCCAGCACCAATGGCCAAACAAACTGCATCGAAATTTTTCATGATTTCTTTGCCCATAATATCTTTTCCAACTTCAGTATTTGGTTTGAAAATAATTCCCTCCTCTTTTAATTGCTCCAAACGTCGGTCTATCACGTTTTTATTTAATTTGAAGTTTGGAATACCGTAGCGCATCAAACCACCCAGACTGTTGTCTTTTTCAAAAATAGTTACGTTATGACCTTTTCTGTTCAGTTGTTGCGCAGCTGCAAGTCCAGCAGGACCTGAACCAATAATAGCCACTTTCTTTCCAGTTCTTGTTTTTGGCGGACGGGCCTTGATCATTCCTTCAATAAAAGCCACTTCGGTAACGGCAGCTTCATTTTCACGAATTGTAACCGGAGCGTCGTGCAATGCCAACACACACGATTTTTCGCAAGGCGCTGGACAAATTCTACCAGTAAAGTCAGGGAAGTTATTGGTTTCGTGCAAATTGTCTACAGCTTCTTTCCATTGACCTTTGTAAATAAGGTCTTGCCATTCGGGCATTTTATTGCCCAGTGGACAGCCCCAGTGACAAAATGGAATGCCACAATCCATGCAACGTGAAGCCTGCAATTTGCGGTCTTCACGATTCAAGGTCTGTTCAACTTCTCCGAAGTCGGTAACACGCTCAAATACCGGTCTGTAACCTGCATCTTTACGTGCTATACTTATAAATGCTTTTGGATTTCCCATGATTATATTTTAGCCCCTCTAAATCTCCCCGAAAAGGGGAGACTTTAAGAAAGCTCTTATTTAATGTTTGAAATTCTATTGTTTTCTCTCTTATTCCCCCTTCGGGGGTTAGGGGGCTTTAATAATCGCGTTCTACTTGAGCAATCTTCTTATTGATAGCATCCATCTTTTCTTGTTGCAATACTTTTTTGTATTCAATAGGAACGATTTTCTTGAATTTATCAACATATTTACTCCAGTTGTCAAGAATATGTTTGGCGCGTGTACTTCCAGTATATTTGAAGTGATTAGAAATTAATCCTTGTACTTCTTTACTGTCCATACTGTCTTCTATTAGCGAAAGTTCTACCATTTCCATGTTACAGAAAAAGTCGAAATTACCAATTTCATCCAATACGTAAGCTACACCACCACTCATTCCAGCTGCAAAGTTACGACCAGTTTGACCAAGCACTACGGTGCGTCCACCTGTCATGTATTCACAACAGTGGTCACCAGCACCTTCTACCACTGCAATAGCTCCCGAGTTACGAACGCAGAAACGTTCGCCAACTACACCGTTCACATATAATTCGCCTGAAGTTGCACCATATAATAAAGTGTTACCGGCAATAATATTGTTTTCAGGTTGGAATGTACTTTCTTTTGGCGCAATCACTGCAATTTTACCACCAGATAGACCTTTACCAACATAATCATTTGCCTCACCGGTAAGTTGGAAGAAAATTCCTTTGCTCAAAAAAGCACCGAAACTTTGACCAGCAGAACCTACAAATTGAGCTTTGATGGTATCGTTTGGTAATCCATTTTGTCCGTAACGTTTTGCCACTTCGCCCGAAAGCATAGCACCTACAGCACGGTCGGTATTTTTTATTTTAGTAGTAATCTGAACAGGCATACACAGATCCAATGCAGGAAGCGATTTTTTAATCAATTCGCGATCCAGTACATTTTCCAATTTGTGATCTTGGTCTTTCACATGATGCAATTCCAATTCTGCAATGTTTTTTGGAACATACATAATTTTTGAAAGATCAACTTTCTGTATTTTAGAATTACCTACTATGTTTTTGCGTTCTAGCAATTCAGCATGACCAATAATTTCGTTCATGCTGCGATAACCCAATTGCGCTAAGTTTTCACGAACATCTTCGGCAAGGAACTTAAAGAAGTTCACCAAGTATTCATGTTTTCCGGTAAAGTGCTTACGCAAAATTTCATCTTGCGTGGCAACGCCTACAGGACAAGTATTTAAGTGACATTTACGCATCATTACACAACCTAAAATAAGCAATGCACTTGTAGCAAAACCATATTCTTCAGCACCCAACAGGGCTGCAATCACAATATCGCGTCCAGTTTTCAACTGACCATCGGTTTGTAAACGAACTTGACCACGCAAGTTGTTCATCACCAATGTTTGTTGCGTTTCGGCCAAACCAATCTCTACTGGTAATCCAGCATGTTTGATTGAGCTCGAAGGACTTGCACCAGTACCACCTTCGGCACCACTGATTAAAATTAAGTCAGCTTTTGCTTTGGCCACACCAGCTGCAATAGTACCCACACCAGTTTCAGAAACCAGTTTCACACTAATAGCTGCAGTAGGATTAATGTTTTTCAAATCAAAAATCAGCTGAGCTAAATCTTCGATAGAATAAATATCGTGATGCGGTGGAGGTGAAATCAAAGAAATTCCCGGAATTGAGTGACGGGTTTTGGCAATGATTTTATCTACTTTATGCCCCGGTAACTGTCCACCTTCTCCAGGTTTAGCACCTTGCGCCATTTTAATTTGAATTTCGTCGGCATTTACCAAATACTCAGAAGTAACACCAAAACGACCAGAAGCAACTTGCTTGATGGCACTACGAGTACTCAAACCATCTTCGCGAATTTTGTAACGTTCTGGATCTTCGCCACCTTCACCCGTATTGCTTCGTCCACCTACAATGTTCATGGCGATGGCCAAGGCTTCGTGGGCTTCACGACTGATTGAACCATAAGACATAGCTCCAGTCACAAAACGTTTCATGATGCTTTCAATTGGCTCAACTTCATTGATATCAATTGGATTGCGTTTGTAATCCATCAAGTCACGAATAAATATCGGTGCTGGCTTTTCGTCAACAGCCTTAACATATTCTTTAAACTTGGTATAATCATTTGTTTTGGTCGCAATTTGCAAACGAGCAACTGTTTCTGGATTCCAGGCATGTTTTTCGCCATCATTACGATAAGCATATTGACCAAAATTTTCCAATTGTGTTGGATCTTCACCTTCTGCAGGGAAAAATGCTTCGTGATGTGGATGCAATACTTCAATGGCAACATCTTCAATGTCAATTCCTTCAATGGCAGAAGAAATTCCTTTGAAATATTTGGCAAGGAAAGTAGATGACAAACCAACTGCTTCGAAAATGTGTGCTCCACGATAACTTCGCAATGTAGAATTACCCATTTTCGACAACACTTTCATCAAACCTTTGTTAACGGCTTTAATGTAATGTTTTTTGGCCGATTCCATGTCCATTTGAATGTCACCAGATTTGATTCTGTCGTTGATAATGGCAAAAACCATGTATGGATTAACGGCATTGGCACCAAATCCAAACAACAAAGCAAAATGCATTACTTCGCGTGGTTCAGCGGACTCCACAACTATGTCAATCTGCATTCTCTTTCTTTTTTGAACCAAGTAAAGATGTACAGCCGAAACAGCCAAAAGTGAAGGAATTGGTGCATGTGTTGCGTCAACTCCACGGTCGCTCAATACGATATAATTTTTACCGTCATCAACCGCTTTTTCAACTGATAAACACAATTCTTGAACTGCTTTTTCAAGACCGGCAGATCCCGATTTTGGATCGAAAAGCATTGGTAATGAAATAGTATAGAATCCTTTATATTGTAAATTGCTCAATATATCAAATTGTGTATTGGTAAGCACTGGACTTTTCAGTTTTACCATTTTACAAATTTCCGGAGCAGCTTGTAATAAGTTTTGGTGCACAGAACCGATATAACCAGTCAATGACATCACCAATTCTTCACGAATTGGATCGATTGGTGGATTGGTTACTTGCGCAAATTGCTGACGGAAATAATTGAACAAACGTTGTGGTTTATCCGAGAAAACTGACAATGCCACGTCATTACCCATCGACGAAGTTGGCTCAAAACCATCATTTGCCATTGGAAGAATTAATCTTTCAATATCTTCTTTTGAGTAGGCATATGCATGAAGCAATGTTTCATAATTTGGCAAATCATTTTTTACAGTTCTACCCGATGATATATTGTCGAGGCTTACGCAGTTTCTGTCCAACCACTCGCGGTATGGAAATGCTTTTGCAAGACCTTCTTTTAATTCGTTGTCATAATAAATGGTACCCAATTCTGTATCAACCATAAGCATTTTGCCTGGTTTTAGGCGACCTTTTGCTTTGATATTGGCAGGTTCAAATTCCACAGTTCCCGTTTCGGAAGCAATAATCATGGTATCATCATGTGTTATCATGTAACGTGCTGGACGTAATCCATTACGATCCAACATACCACCAGCATAGCGGCCGTCGCTGAAAAGCAAACAAGCCGGACCATCCCAAGGCTCCATGAAAGTACTGTGATATTCGTAGAAAGCTCTCAAATTGTCCGAAATCGGATTCTTTTTGTTCCAGCTTTCAGGTACCAACATAGCCATAGCATGTGGTAAACTTTTGCCCGACATTACAAGGAATTCAAGAACGTTATCAAGTGAAGCACTGTCACTCATTCCAGGTTGAACAATTGGATACAAGTCATTTAAGTTTCCAAGCTGGTCGGATTTCAAAACACTTTCGCGAGATTCCATCCATTGACGATTACCTCGGATTGTATTTATCTCACCATTGTGACCCAACATACGGAAGGGTTGCGCCAAATCCCATGTTGGGAAAGTGTTGGTGCTAAAACGAGAGTGAACCAAGGCAATGCCAGAAGTGAAATTTTTGTCTGATAAATCGGGGAAGTAAGTGCGTAATTGCAATGACGATAGCATTCCTTTGTAAATCATCTGTTTAGTTGATAAACTTACAATGTAGAAGCTACGATCTTTTGCTATAATTGATTTTGATATCGAATTTTCAATTTTTTTACGAACGATATACAGTTTTCTCTCCAATTCCTCTTGTGAAGAAGCACCAGTTACAAAAATCTGCTTGGTTTGTGGTTCGTTAAATGCGGAGGTTTCTCCAAGAATATCGCTATTTACAGGAACATCCCGAATAGCAAGTAATGTAAGACCTTCTTTCTCAACATATTCTTTAATTACATTCAAACAAAGGTCTGCCTTTTTTTCGTCTTTAGGCAAAAAAACAAGACCAGTTCCATATTTACCTTTTGCAGGAACAGGAATGCCTTGTAATAGTATAAATTCGTGAGGTATTTGCAATAAGATACCAGCTCCATCACCCGTTTTGTTGTCTGCACTTTCGGCTCCACGGTGTACCATGTTTTCAAGAACCTGAAGACCGTTTGCAACAATATTGTGGGATTTTTCGCCGTGTAAATTTAATACCAATCCAACACCGCAGGCATCATGCTCGTTTTGAGGTGAGTAGAGCGACATCTGCTCATATTCATCCAGGTGTTCAGAATTTGAAAATTTAGTAGTCATAGCTTTTTCTATTTTTTATACGCTTAAAAACTTTTTGCTTTTAACTAATAAGCTGTGTAAGTTTTGTTTTATTGTTTACTTGCAAAATAGTGGGAAACCCATTTAGGGCTTCCCACTATCTTTAATTTTGAAAGATGATGTTAACCTTCAATTTATCGAATAAATAACAATTCTCTGTATTTAGGCAATGTCCACATTTCGTCATCAACTATCAATTCTAGTTTATCAACGTGGTAACGAATAACATCAAAATATGGCAATACTTGATCGTGATAAGCATTGGCTTTATCTTTTTCGTGTTCAATAACGTTCGCCAATTTACGGGCAACCACCATTTCTTCTACGTTTTTCTTGATAATAGATACGTGCTCAGCAATTTCTTCAATCAATGCAATGTCCAAAGAAGAAATTTTTGTTGCTTTATCAGCGGTGAAAACTGCTTTTGTTTTATAAACATTATCCAAAAGCAATGATTGCCAGCGAGTTGCAACAGGAATAATATGATTCAAAGCCAAATCACCTAAAACACGTGCTTCAATTTGAATCTTTTTAATATAAGTTTCCCATTTCACTTCGTTACGAGCATGAAGTTCAACCTCAGTCAAAACATTTGTTGCTTTGAAAAGTTCAACACTAGATGCTGAAGTATAAGCTTCAATGATTTTTGGCACGCTAGTTTCGCAATCCAAACCACGTTTTGCAGCTTCCACTTTCCATTCATTGCTATAACCATTACCATCAAAACGAATTGCTTTTGACGCTTTGATACAAGCTTTGATTTCATCAAAAATTGCTTTTTCTTTTGCAACACCAGAAGCAATAGCAGCATCCACGTTAACTTTAAAAGCAACCAATTGTTGTGCAACTGCAGCATTTAATGTAGCCATGGCTGAAGAACAGTTGGCAGAAGAACCTACAGCACGGAATTCGAAACGGTTGCCAGTGAAAGCAAATGCCGAAGTACGGTTACGGTCTGTATTGTCCAAGAATACTTCAGGAATATTTGCAATACCTAAGTGTAATTTCTTTTTGTCGTCCAAGATAATGGCTTCTTCGCTTGTGCTATTTTCCAATTTATCAAGAATTGCTGTCAATTGAGTTCCAAGGAAAGCAGAAACGATAGCTGGAGGTGCTTCGTTAGCTCCCAAACGGTGTGCATTTTGTGCTGTCATGATTGACGCTTTCAATAATGCATTGTGTTTGTTAACTGCTACCAAGGTATTTACCAAGAAAGTAACAAATTGTAAATTTTCTTCTGCAGTTTTGCCTGGAGTGAAAAGTCCAACACCTGTGTTAGTTCCCAATGACCAGTTATTGTGTTTACCAGAACCGTTAATACCAGCAAATGGTTTTTCGTGCAATAATAAACGGAAACTGTGACGACGCGCAACACGTTTCATGATTGACATCATCAACAAGTTTTGGTC
>JBAXAD010000094.1:0-13315 GCA_037142715.1 Paludibacter sp.
GACGAAATTCAAATTTACCTTGAAATGCGTCAGCTTCCAACATGATTACCTTTTCGGGCTTTTGAAATGCTAATATAGCCATGGATTCAATTATTATTTAGAGTATAACTCAACGATTAATTGTTCTTTGATATTTTCTGGAATATCTTCACGATCAGGAATATGTAAGTATTTACCTGACATAGTAGCTGAATTCCATTCAATCCAAGGGTATTTGCTGTGATTAAAACCTTCCAATGAAGTATTGATAACTTCCATAGATTTGTTTTTTTCACGTACTGCAATAACTTGTCCTGGTTTAACGTGACATGAAGCAATGTTCAACACTTTACCATCAACTGTAATATGTTTGTGACTAACCAATTGGCGAGCACCTGAACGAGTAGGCGCAAAACCTAAACGAAATACAAGGTTGTCCAAACGTGATTCCAACAATTGTAATAAAACCTCACCGGTAACACCTTTGGTACGTTGTGCTTTTTCGTACATGTTACGGAATTGTTTTTCCAATACACCATAAGTGTATTTTGCTTTTTGTTTTTCGCGTAACTGAATACCGTATTCCGATGTTTTCTTACGACGACCTTGACCGTGTTGTCCAGGTGGATAATTCTTTTTAGCCAACACCTTATCTGGTCCGAAAATAGCTTCACCAAACTTACGAGCTATTCTTGACTTTGGTCCAATATATCTTGCCATTTTTTTGTTTTAATTTAAAATTAATGTATGTGTTCCACGAACACAAATAGGTCGAAATTTATTACAGCCGCGATTACAGAGAGGTTTAAATGCAATCTATTTCTTAACTTCACCCATTCGATTTTCGAAGAATCTCGATTTTCGAATTATACTCTACGACGTTTAGGAGGACGACAACCATTGTGAGGAAGCGGTGTAACGTCTACAATCTCTGTAACTTCGATGCCAGCACCGTGTATTGTACGGATTGCTGATTCACGACCATTACCTGGACCCTTAACGTAAGCTTTCACTTTTTTTAGACCTAAGTCTATCGCCACTTTCGAACAATCCTGTGCAGCCATTTGAGCAGCATAAGGAGTATTTTTCTTTGAGCCACGGAATCCCATCTTACCTGCTGATGACCAAGAAATTACTTGACCACTGCCATTGGCAAGTGTAACAATAATGTTGTTAAATGATGAGTGTACGTGCAATTGACCTACTCCATCTACTTTAACGATTCTTTTTTTGGCTGCAACTGTTTTCTTTGCCATATTAATTGAATATTTTTTTGCTTTTTTCTAAAATTCGCAAACAGTTAATAACCTTATTTAGTTGCCTTTTTCTTGTTAGCAACTGTTTTCTTTTTACCTTTACGTGTACGAGCGTTATTTTTCGTACTTTGACCTCTCAATGGAAGACCGATACGGTGACGAACACCACGGTAACAACCGATATCCATCAAACGTTTGATGTTCGTTTGTACCTCAGAGCGAAGGTCACCCTCCACTTTGAATCCCGCTCCAATGATTTCGCGGATCTTAGCTGCTTGGTCGTCTGTCCAATCTTTAACTTTGATGTTGATGTCAACACCGGCAGTTTCTAAAATCTTTTTTGCACTATTGCGACCTATTCCGTAGATATAAGTCAACCCAACTTCTCCTCTTTTGTTTTGAGGTAAATCTACTCCGACAATTCTTATAGCCATAAATTCTTTTTTTTCAAAAATAAATAATTATCCTTGACGTTGTTTAAACTTTGGATTTTTTTTGTTGATAACATACAAGCGACCTTTTCTACGAACAATCTTACAATCGTCGGTGCGCTTCTTTACAGATGCTCTTACTTTCATGGGGAAAATATTTAATATTATTTGTATCTAAAAGAGATTCTTCCTTTTGACAAGTCATAAGGAGACATTTCAACTTTCACTTTATCTCCGGTCAGAATTTTAATATAATGCATACGCATCTTTCCAGAGATATGAGCCGTAATAACGTGACCGTTTTCCAATTCTACACGAAACATGGCATTAGATAATGCTTCGATTATCTTTCCATCTTGTTCAATTGCTGTTTGTTTGGCCATAAATTATATTGCTTTGTTGCCTAAAATTTGTTCTATATATTCAAAGCTCGATAAAATATCGGCTTTGCCTCTTCGTATTGCTATCGAATGTTCAAAGTGAGCGGAAACTTTCCTATCAATAGTTCTAGTTGTCCAACCATCTTTTTCAAACACAAGATTACGTGCTCCTAAGTTAATCATCGGTTCAATTGCAATGGTCATACCCGATTTGAGCATCATACCATTTCCTTTTCTACCATAATTTGGAACTTCGGGGGCTTCATGTAAATTGCGTCCTACTCCATGTCCAATCATTTCACGAACAACAGTATAACCGCGTTCTTCACAATAAGACTGAATGGCATGTCCCAAATCTCCTAATCGGCGTCCTTCCTGAGCTTGCTCTATACCTCTGTACAAAGATTCTTTGGTGGTTCGCAACAAATGAATTATCTCTGGTTTTACATCGCCTACACAAAAGGTGTAAGCTGAATCGCCATGAAATCCATTTTTATAAGCTCCGCAATCAACTGAAATAATATCTCCATCCTCCAAAATCACTTTGTCGGAAGGTATTCCATGCACAACTTGTTCGTTAACTGAAGTACAAATAGATTTTGGAAATCCGCTATACCCTAAAAATCCAGGTATTGCTCCGTTATCTCTCATAAATTCATCGGCCACTTTATTTAATTGTTCAGTACTAATACCGGGTGCAATTATTTTGGCCATTTCAGCTAACGTTTTAGCTACAATTTGATTACTAATACGAAGCAGTTCAATTTCTTCGTCAGTTTTTAAAAAAATCATTCAGCTTTTTCTTTAGTAGGCAGCAGCACCACCTGTACGCCCTTTGATTCGTCCTGATTTCAACAAACCATCATAATGGCGCATCAACAAGTGACTTTCAATTTGTTGTAAAGTATCAAGAACAACACCTACCAAAATAAGCAAGGAAGTTCCTCCAAAGAATGCTGCGAATGCTTGATTAATTCCCATTATCTTCGCAAATGCTGGCATAATTGCAATAACAGCTAAGAATATAGAACCTGGTAAAGTTATACGCGACATAATTAAATCTAAGTATTCGGCAGTACGTTTACCTGGTTTGATTCCAGGAATAAAACCATTATTTCGTTTCATTTCCTCAGCCATTTGAGTTGGATTGATAGTGATAGCCGTATAGAAATACGTAAAAACCACAATTAACAATCCAAAAACAAAATTATACCAGAATCCCGAATTATCCATAAATGCTCCTACAAATCCTCTCATAGATTCAGAATGAGAAAATCCAACAAGTGTTACAGGAATAAACATGATTGCTTGCGCAAAAATGATAGGCATTACACCAGCAGCATTTATTTTTAATGGAATGTATTGACGAACGCCACCGTATTGTTTGTTTCCAACCACACGTTTAGCATATTGTACAGGAATCTTGCGAGTTCCTTGCACCAACATAATAGAAGCTGCAATAACAACCAATAAAAATATAAGCTCACCTAAGAACATAACCAAACCACCACCTGCATCGCCTAAACGTGAAGCAAATTCTTTGATTAAAGCTCCTGGGAATCGAGAAATAATACCAACCAAAATAATGAAAGATATACCATTTCCAATTCCTTTATCAGTAATACGCTCACCAAGCCACATTACAAACATACTTCCACCACATAAAATAAGTGTAGATGTTACTGTGAATAAAAATCCACTAGGCATTGCAGCACCAGCTTGTGCCAATTGTACACTTAAATTTACCAAATAAGAAGGACCTTGCAAAAGCAAAATACCAACTGTTAAGTAACGTGTAAATTGATTCATTTTCCGACGTCCACTTTCACCTTCACGTTGCATTTTTTGAAAATACGGAACGGCAATAGTCAACAATTGAATAACGATTGAAGCTGAAATGTAGGGCATGATACCCAATGCAAATACCGAAGCATGAGCAAATGCACCTCCAGAGAACATATCTAACAATGCAAGTAAGCCACCGCTTGTTTGCGATTTCAATGCAGTTAATGAACCTGGGTTGATACCTGGAAGAACAACATAAGAACCAAAACGATAAATCATCACAAACAAAATGGTTGTTAATAATCTATTGCGAAGATCTTCAATCTTCCAGATATTTTTGATTGTTTCTATGAGTTTCATCCTCTTATAGTTTTACAATGGTTCCACCTGCGGCAAGAATTGCTTCTTCAGCCGATTTAGAAAACCCGTTTGCTTCAACTTCAAGTTTAACGGTTAAAACACCATTACCTAAAATTTTAGCCAAAGCTGTTCTAGAAAGAAAACCACCTTCTCTCAATTCCTTTAATCCAATTTTAGTAAGACTATGGCTTTGAGCAAGAATTTCAAGTGTTTCGATATTGATAGCTTTGTATTCAACACGATTGATGTTTTTGAAACCAAATTTTGGCAAACGACGTTGAATTGGCATTTGACCACCTTCAAAACCAATTTTCTTGGAATATCCTGAACGTGATTTTTGTCCTTTGTGACCTTTTGTAGAAGTACCGCCTAAACCAGAACCGGTACCACGACCAATTCTTTTTCTTGTAAAAGTAGAACCTACTGCAGGGGTTAAATTACTTAAATTCATATCTTATTTTTTAAAGAGTCTAAGAATAATATTATTTGATAACTTCAACCAAGTGATGAACTCTTGCTACCATTCCCAAAATTTGAGGAGTTGCTTCGTGTTCAACTACGGCATTCATTTTTTTCAAACCAAGTGCTTCTAAGGTCAATTTTTGAACTTGAGGACATTTGATTTTACTTCTTACTTGTTTAATTTTTATTGTTGCCATAATTTTTTGATTTATCCGTTAAACACTGTATCAAGAGAAACACCTCTGTTTTGAGCTACTGTATGCGCATCACGAAGTTCACCTAAAGCAACGATTGTAGCTTTTACTAAGTTGTGAGGATTCGATGAGCCTTTAGATTTGGCCAATACATCGGTAATTCCAACACTTTCGAGTACCGCACGCATCGCACCACCAGCTTTAACACCAGTACCATGAGATGCAGGGCTAATAAACACTTGCGCTCCACCAAACTTTGAAAGTTGAGCGTGAGGTATAGTTCCGTTGAAAACAGGAACTTTAATCAAGTTTTTCTTAGCAGCTTCAGTTCCTTTTGCAATTGCAGCAGTTACCTCACCAGCTTTTCCAAGTCCCCAACCTACAATACCATCTTCATTTCCAACAACAACGATTGCAGAGAAACTGAATGTACGTCCACCTTTGGTAACTTTGGTAACACGATTAATTGCTACCAATCTATCTTTCAATTCTAAATCGTTGGTCGATTTAACTTTATTCATATTTGTTGCCATACTTGATTAAAATTTAAGACCACCTTCGCGAGCAGCATCAGCTAATTGTTTAACTCTACCATGATATAAATAACCATTACGGTCAAAAATCACAGTTGTAATTCCGGCTTCCTGAGCAACTTTAGCTACCATAGTGCCTACTTTGGCTGCTTGCTCTGTTTTTGTTACTTTATCTTTCAAACCCAATGAAGATGCTGAAGCTAAAGTTACACCATTTACATCATCAATCAATTGAGCATAAATTTGTGTGTTGCTTCTGAATACAGTCAAGCGGGGTCTTTGTGCAGTTCCTGACACTTTGTGTCGGATATGTGCTTTAATTCTTATTCTTCTATTAATTGTCATAATTTCACAAGTTTACGTAAATTATTTACCGGCAGATTTACCTGCTTTGCGGCGAAGTACTTCACCCGCGAATTTAACACCTTTTCCTTTGTATGGTTCTGGTTTACGGAATGAACGAATCTTAGCGCAAATTTGACCAATCAATTGTTTGTCACAACTTTCCAATATAAGTACTGGATTTTGGTTACGTTCACTTTTCGTTTCAATTTTGATTACATCAGGTAGGCTCATAAAGATATTGTGAGTATAACCTAAAGCAAATTCCAATACTTGTCCTTGGTTAGACACACGATATCCAACACCAACCAATTCCAATGTTTTCTTATAACCTTCAGAAACACCTACAATCATGTTATGAATTAAAGAACGATACAAACCGTGAAAAGCACGACTTTGTTTTTCTTCATCATGACGAGAAACTGTGATTACACTTGCTTCTACAGCTACAGAGATGGCAGGATTAATTTCTTGAGTCAGTACACCTTTTGGTCCTTTTACGGTAACCAAAGTATCTTGAACAGTAACTGTAACTCCTACAGGTACGTTAATGGGTAATTTTCCTATTCTTGACATTTTTCTTTTCTCCTTCTATTAATAAATGTAACACAATACTTCACCACCCACATTCAAGTCGGATGCCTCTTTGTTGGTCATAACTCCTTTAGAAGTAGAAAGAATAGCTATTCCTAATCCGTTCAATACACGTGGCATATCTTTGTGCCCTACATACTGACGAAGACCTGGAGTAGAAACTCTAATCATCTTTTTAATCGAGCTAACTTTGTTAACTTGATCGTACTTCAAGGCAATTTTAATAGTGCCTTGTGGACCGTCTTCTACAAATTTGTAGTTAAGGATATAGCCTTTTTCATGCAATATCCGGGTCATTTCTTTTTTCAAATTCGAAGCTGGAACTTCCACTACACGGTGGTTTGCTTTAATAGCGTTCCGCAATCGAGTAAGATAATCTGCAATTGGATCTGTCATATTGTTGTTTTTAAATTGATCCCGACTTTCGGGACAATATTTAATAATTTACTATTTAATAATTTACCATTTCATCTTACCATCAAAATACTAAATGGTAAATCGATAAATGGTAATTGCTGTTTACCAGCTAGCTTTTCTAACGCCTGGTATTAAGCCGTTCGATGCCATTTCACGAAATTGAATACGTGAAATACCGAACTGACGAATATATCCTTTTGGACGACCAGTGATTTTGCAACGGTTGTGCAAACGTACAGGAGAAGCGTTTTTTGGAATCGATTGAAGTGCATCGTAATTTCCTTCAGCGATATATTTTGCGCGTTTTTCTGCGAATTTAGCAACCAGTTTGGCTCTTTTCACCTCGCGGGCTTTCATTGATTCTTTTGCCATTGTATTTCTAAATTAATTTTTTTTGAATGGTAAACCAAATTCTTTCAACAAAGCATAGCCTTCTTCATCGGTAGCAGCTGTTGTTACAAAAGTAATGTTCATACCCAATAAACGAGTAAGACCATCGATATTGATTTCAGGGAAAATAATTTGTTCAGTGATACCTAAAGTATAGTTACCGTTACCATCAAACTTGTTACCAATACCCTTGAAGTCACGCATACGAGGTAAAGCAACACGAACTAAACGCTCCAAAAACTCATACATCTTATCTCCACGTAACGTAACACGAACACCGATAGGCATTTTTTTACGCAATTTGAAGTTAGAAATATCATTTTTTGAAATGGTAGCAACGGCTTTTTGACCTGTAATAGTTGTCATTTCGTTGATAGCGATTTCGATAATTTTTTTATCGGCAACAGCTATTCCAAGTCCTTGGTTAAGAACAATTTTCTCTAGTTTTGGCGCTTGCATTACTGAGCTATAGCCAAACTCTTTCGACAAAATAGGAACGATACGTTCTCTATAATCTTGTTTTAAACTTGCAGTATTCATCTTAGATTAGTTCTCCTGATTTTTTAGAAATACGCACTAATTTTCCTTCAGCATTTAATTTGCGACCAACACGAACGGGTTTCCCGTTTTCAACTGGGTTTAAATTTGAAATATGAATAGTAGCTTCTTTCTTGATTATACCTCCTTGAGGACTTGATGCATTAGGCTTGGTGCTCTTTGAGACCAAATTAACACCTTCTACGACTGCGCGATTGTCTTTCACAAGAACTTCAAGCACGCGACCAGTTTTGCCTTTGTCAACTCCGGTATTTACGTAAACGATATCTCCTTTTTTTATATGTAATTTGCTCATCTCTATATTGTTTTTCGAAGATTAAAGCACTTCCGGTGCAAGTGATATGATTTTCATATTGGTAGCACGCAATTCACGAGCTACTGGGCCGAATATACGGCTTCCACGGATTTCGCCGGCTGTGTTTAATAAAACACATGCATTATCATCGAAACGAATGTAAGAGCCATCAGCACGACGAACTTCTTTTTTTGTACGAACGATTACCGCTTTAGAAACGATACCTTTTTTAATGTCGCCTGAAGGGATAACACTCTTCACTGCAACAACGATAATATCGCCAAGGGTAGCGTAACGTTTGCTGGTTCCTCCTAATACACGTATACACAGGCAAGTTTTTGCTCCACTGTTATCGGCTACTATGAGTCTGGATTCTTGTTGTATCATAATTACTTAACTCTTTCAATAATTTCAGTTAATCTCCATCTTTTTAATTTACTCAGCGGGCGAGTTTCCATAATGCGTACAGTGTCACCAATGTTGCAATCGTTTTTCTCGTCATGAGCATGATATTTCTTCGTTTTGTTAACGAATTTACCATAAATAGGGTGTTTTTCTTTCCATTTTACAGCTACAGTAATGGTTTTATCCATTTTGTTGCTGAAAACAACGCCCATTCTTTCTTTTCTTAAATTTCTTGTTTCCATCAGGATTTGATTTTATTGATTAATTTCTCTCTGATGTAACTCAGTAGCTAGACGTGCAACAGTTCTACGAACCTCTTTGATTTGCAACGGATTGTCAAGCGGAGAAATGGCGTGATTCAATTTCAAACGAACCAGGTGTTCTTTTTCAACATCCATACGTTCAAGAATCTCCTTGTTATTTAATTCTTTGATTTCTCTTGTTTTCATATTCCTTACAGAGTTTGAGAGGTTATATCATAATCGCGTCTTACTACAAATTTAGTAACCACGGGTAATTTTTGAGCAGCTAAACGCAATGCTTCTTTAGCGATTTCAAAGGATACACCCTCCACTTCAAATAGCATACGTCCTGGAGTAATCGGAGCCACGAAACCTTCGGGAGCACCTTTACCTTTACCCATACGTACTTCAGCAGGTTTTTTAGTGATAGGTTTATCTGGGAATACTCTAATCCAGATTTGACCTTGTCTTTGCATATAACGGGTTACAGCAATACGGGCGGCTTCAATTTGACGACCAGTTAACCATTTCGATTCCAATGATTTAATTCCAAAAGAACCGAATGCTAATTGATTACCTCTTTGGGCATTTCCTTTCATGCGCCCCTTTTGCTGTCTCCTGAACTTTGTCTTTTTAGGTTGTAACATAATATTTCCTTACAAAATCATTTATAACAGTTAATTATTTTTTCTTTTTAAAGCCACCTTTACCTGCTCCACGGTCGTTTTTCGAACGGTCGCTGTAACGATCACCACGATCACCACCACGTTCACCGCCACGATCTCCACCGCGTGAAGTTTCCTTAGAAACAGTAAAGTTTGGAGCTAAGTCTTTTTTGCCATATATTTCACCACGACAAATCCATACTTTGATACCAATCAAACCCACTTTGGTCAATGCCTCAGCGTGTGCATAATCAATATCAGCTCTGAAGGTATGAAGAGGAGTTCTTCCTTCTTTATACATTTCCGAACGTGCCATCTCAGCACCATTCAGACGACCTGAACACATTACTTTAATACCTTCAGCTCCCATACGCATGGTAGATTGAATTGACATCTTGGTTGCGCGACGGTAAGCTATTTTACCTTCAACTTGACGAGCAATGTTGTTGGCTACAATTACGGCATCAAGTTCAGGACGTTTTACTTCAAAAATGTTCAATTGAACTTCTTTGTCGGAAATTTTCTTCAACTCTTCTTTCAATTTATCAACTTCTTGACCACCTTTACCGATAATGATACCGGGACGGGCTGTGCAAATAGTAATTGTTACAAGTTTCAGTGTACGTTCAATAATGATGCGCGACAAACTAGCTTTTGCAAGACGGGCATTGAGGTATTTTCTGATTTTGTGGTCTTCAACTAGAGTGTCACCGTAATTGTTGCCACCATACCAATTTGAATCCCATCCACGAATGATACCTAAACGGTTACTTATCGGATTAATTTTTTGTCCCATCGAGCAATTAAATTTGGTTATCGTTAGTAATTTTTGTATCTACATACAATGTTACGTGGTTCGAGCGTTTACGGATACGGTATCCACGACCTTGAGGTGCGGTACGTAAACGTTTCATCATTGTTGCTGAATCCACAAAAATTGTACTTATATATAAGTTTGCATTGTCTGCTTTTTGCTCTGTTTTATTTTCCCAGTTAGCAATAGCTGATTTCAGCAACTTTTCTAATCTTCCAGAAGCTTCTTTCGACGAAAACTTCAGTACACTTAAGGCTTTGTTAACTTCCATGCCACGAATCATATCAGCCACAAGGCGCATTTTTCGAGGTGATGTTGGTACGCCATTAAGTTTCGCAAAGTAAAGCGTCTTTTGAGATTCTTTTCTTTCTTCGGCTGTTATTTTTTTTCTTGCACCCATTGTTACGAAATTTTTATTTTATCTAATTTTTATTTCAATGGATTATTTCTTCTTACCACCGTGACCGCGGAAGTTACGAGTAGGAGAAAATTCGCCTAACTTGTGTCCTACCATATTTTCGGTTACATATACGGGGATAAACTTGTTTCCATTGTGAACTGCAATAGTGTGACCAACAAAATCAGGTGATAACATTGAAGCGCGAGCCCATGTTTTGATTACGGTCTTTTTTCCGGCATCATTCATGGTTAGTACTTTCTTCTCTAACTTCAAGTTGATGTATGGTCCTTTTTTTAATGAACGGCTCATATTATTTACTTAGTTTTTCTGATTATTTTTTCTTTCTTTCAATAATATATTTGCTTGATGCCTTCTTTTTAGAACGGGTTTTGAATCCCTTAGCTAACAAGCCTTTGCGAGAACGTGGATGACCACCGGATGCTCGCCCTTCGCCACCACCCATGGGGTGATCTACTGGGTTCATTGCAACACCTCTCACTCGTGGACGACGTCCTAACCAACGTGAGCGACCTGCTTTACCTGATCTTTCTAGTGCATGGTCAGAGTTTCCTACGCTACCAATAGTAGCGATACAAGTGCCAAGCACTTTGCGAACCTCACCTGAAGGCAACTTGATAATCACATATTTGTCCTCACGAGAAGTGAGTTGTGCAAAAGTTCCTGCCGAACGTACCATCGCGGCACCTTGACCTGGGCGTAATTCAATGTTATGAATTATAGTTCCCAGTGGAATGTTTTGCAACGGCAATGCGTTACCTACCTCAGGAGCAGCTTCTGCTCCGGAAACGACTTTCTGACCAACTTGCAATCCATTTGGCGCAAGAATGTATGTTTTTTCACCATCAGCATAATAAAGCAATGCGATACGTGCCGAACGGTTCGGATCGTATTCGATTTCTTTTACTGTGGCTGGAACACCATCTTTGGTTCTTTTAAAGTCAATTACTCTATATTTCTGCTTGTGTCCGCCACCTACGTTGCGGATGGTCATCTTACCATCGTGGTTACGACCTCCGGATTTAACTCCGCCTCTCACAAGAGATTTCTCTGGTGCATTCGTAGTAATTGTATCGAACGTACCAATAACTTTGTGTCTCTGCCCCGGTGTTATGGGTCTTAGTTTACGTACAGCCATTTTTTTAATTTATAGTATCCAGTTGATAGTTGATAGTTGATAGTTGATAGTTTAAATGTTTAATTCATTTTCACAAATCACTGTCAACTGCTAACTGTTAACTGTTAACTGTTTTAGATATTGCTATAAAAATCAATTGATTCTCCTTTTTTTACTGTAACAATTGCTTTCTTGAAAGCAGATGTTTTTCCTTTGACAACGCCACCTTTTGTAGAGCGACTTTTTAGTTTAGGTCCCATTATTAAGGTATTAACCTCTTCAACTGTAACACTATACATAGCTTCTACGGCTTGTTTAATCTCTATCTTGTTAGCGCCTTTTTGCACTTTAAAGCCATAGCGGTTCAGCTTTTCGCCCAGCTGAGTCATCTTTTCTGTAACGATTGGTTTTATGATAATTCCCATGTTCTGTACCTCCTTATGCTTTTAAAATTTGTTCTAATGCTATAACGGCTTCCTCTGCAAATACAAGAACTTTCGCATCAAGTACAATGTAAGTACTTAATTCCGAAACAGTTACGACTTTGGCCGAGGTCAAATTACGAGCCGACAAATATACGTTTTTATTTGCGTCTGCTAAAATTATTAATGGCTTTTTATCAACAACTTTCAAACTTTTTGTCATTTCAACAAAATCCTTTGTTTTTGGCGTTGCAAACACAAGGTTTTCAACTACAAAAATTTGGTTGGTTGAAGCTTTATAAGACAAAGCTGATTTACGGGCAAGTTGCTTCACTTTCTTGTTTAACTTGAAATGATAATCACGTGGATGTGGTCCAAACATACGTCCACCACCGACACGAACACCAGATTTAATATCACCTGGACGAGCGCCACCGCTACCTTTTTGTTTTCCCAATTTACGAGTACTACCTGACAATTGGCTTCTGCCTTTTGACGAGTGTGTTCCTTGACGTTGATTGGCCAAATATTGTTTCACATCTAAATAAATAGCATGGTCATTTGGCTCAATACCGAAGATGGTATCGTTCAGCGATACTTTTCTTCCTGTGTCTTCTCCTTTGATGTTTAATATACTTAGTTCCATGGTTATTTATTGATGATTACAATTGAATTTTTCGCTCCTGGAACAGATCCTTTTACTAAAATCAAATTATGTTCTGGAATAACTTTTAATACTTGTAGGTTTTGCATAGTAACTTTGTCATTACCCATACGGCCACCCATGCGCATACCTTTGAATACACGTGAAGGATACGAAGAAGCTCCCAATGAACCTGGTGCTCTCAAACGATTGTGTTGACCGTGTGTAGCTTGACCTACCCCTGCAAATCCGTGGCGTTTTACAACACCTTGGAAACCCTTACCTTTTGAAGTTCCAACTACGTTTACAAACGTGTTTTCTTCAAACATTTCTACGGTGATGGCATCACCCAATTTGAATTCTGTTTCGAATCCGTTGAACTCAACCAAGTGTCGTTGAGGTGTTACTCCAGCCACTTTAAAGTGTCCCATTTCAGCTTTATTGGTATGCTTTTCAGTTTTGGTTTGAAAACCAATCTGAACCGCTTCGTAACCATCAGCTGCAACAGTTTTTAATTGAGTAACAACACAAGGACCTGCTTCAATAACAGTGCATGGAACATTTTTACCATCGGCACTGAAAACGGAAGTCATTCCGATTTTTTTTCCTAATA
>JBAXAD010000095.1:0-13075 GCA_037142715.1 Paludibacter sp.
GGCTTATTGGGCGGTTTTCTGGCATTGTTCACCCCTTGCGTGTGGCCGATTATTCCTATGACGGTGAGCTTTTTCCTCAAACGTTCCAAGGATAAATCTCGCGGCAGGCGTGATGCAATTTTGTATGGCTTGGCCATCATTTTCATTTATGTGATTTTGGGCATTCTCATTACCTTGATTTTTGGAGCCAGTGCCTTGAATAGCTTGTCAACCAATGCAGTTTTCAACTTGATTTTCTTTGCATTACTTGTAGTTTTTGCAGTTTCGTTTTTTGGTGCATTCGAGATAACTTTGCCTGCATCTTGGACTACCAAAATGGATGCCAAAGCCGAAACCACTGCCGGATTTATCAGCATCTTATTTATGGCTTTCACCTTGGTACTGGTGTCATTTTCGTGTACAGGCCCAATCATTGGCACCTTATTGGTACAAGTTTCGGGAAGTGGTTCTATTTTGGCACCTGCCATCGGAATGCTTGGTTTTGCAGTGGCATTGTCCATTCCTTTCAGCTTATTCGCGCTTTTTCCTTCGTGGCTCAAAACATTGCCTCGCTCGGGTGGATGGCTCAATTCAGTGAAGGTGGTATTGGCATTTTTAGAACTAGCTTTGGCACTCAAATTCCTTTCTGTGGCCGATTTGGCTTACGGATGGCGCATTCTCGACCGAGAAGTGTTTCTTTCGCTTTGGATAGTTATCTTTGCTTTGCTTGGAATGTATTTATTGGGCAAATTGCGTTTTTCGCACGATGATCAGGTAAGTCATAGTTCGGTGTTGGGTGTATTTCTTGCAATTGTTTCCTTCGCCTTTTCCATCTACATGATTCCTGGATTGTGGGGCGCACCACTCAAAGCAATCAGTGCTTTTTCGCCACCGCTTTACACGCAGGATTTCAGCTTGTACGCCAATGAAGTTCACCCTGCTTTTACAGATTATGATCAAGGAATGGCGTATGCAGCTCAAAAGAAATTACCTGTTGTGCTTGATTTTACAGGCTTTGGCTGCGTGAATTGTAGAAAAATGGAAGCTTCAGTTTGGACAAATCCCACAGTAAATGAATTATTGAACAAGAACTTTGTGCTCATTTCTTTGTTTGTTGATGATAAAACAGAACTTTCAAAACCTTTTGAAGTACAAGAAAACGGGCTGACACGTAGTCTAACGACTATTGGCGATAAATGGAGCTATTTGCAAAGAATAAAATTTGGAGCCAATGCGCAACCTTTTTACGTAATGCTTGACAACTTGGGTAATCCATTGAATAAAGCTTATACATTTGACCAAGACCCAAAAAACTTTGTAAAATGGTTACAAGTTAAATAAATATAGCTTGCATTCCAAAATTAAGAGTGTTGCACAATTTGTCTTGATTATTAAGAAATGATAATTTATTTCTGCCAATATGCCACCCGATTCCTGCCAAAATAGGACTTCGGGTGTTTTGGCAAAATTTTTGACTGTAATAATCGAGCGTTATTTTTAAAAATGCTTTTATTAGTTGTGAAATTACAATCAAACACTTTATCTAAAATTTACAATAAACTTTTCAAAAATACTTTTTTGATTCCCTTTTTGAATGGGGACTCAATTAAACAAAAATTCAATATGAAGAAACAAAAACATTCCGATGAACAGCCAGAAATGAAAGAACCAATTCTTAACAATGAAGAAGTTCTAGGAAACCAAACAACCGAAACTGCGGAAAATACCGAAACCACTGAACAGGCTGCTGATCAAATAGAAGATGAATTGGAGCAGATTACCCAAAAATGTGCTGAACTGAATGATAAGAATTTACGTTTAATGGCCGAATTCGATAATTATCGAAAACGTACGCTTAAAGAACGTATGGATTTGCTTAAAACGGCTGGAGAAAGTGTTTTGGTAAATATGCTTCCATTGGTAGATGATTTTGAACGTGCCATGAAAGCCATGGAAACTTCAGAAGATTTACAAGCAGTAAAAGATGGAGTAGACCTAATTTATTCTAAGTTTGTGGCATTCTTGCTTCAAAATGGAATAAAACCTATTCCAGATCAAAACGAAGTTTTTAATACCGAATTTCATGAAGCAATCACAACATTTCCTGCTCCAAGTGAAGAACTAAAAGGCAAAATTATTGATTGTGTTTCAAAGGGTTATACATTAAATGATAAGGTTATACGTTTCTCAAAAGTCGTAGTCGGAGAATAAAAGCAGTTATCAGTTGATAGTTATTAGTTGACAATTTTTCCAACGTAAAAAATCTTAGGAAAAGTACAATCTACTAACTACAAACTACAATCTACCAACTTTTCACTAAAATATTTATGTCCAAAAGAGATTTTTACGAAATACTAGAAGTGCCCAAATCAGCTTCGGCTGACGAAATAAAGAAAGCTTATCGAAAGAAAGCGATTCAATACCATCCTGATAAAAATCCGGGTGACAAACAATCCGAGGAAAAATTCAAAGAAGCTGCAGAGGCCTATGAAGTTCTCAGCGACCAACAAAAACGCCAACGTTATGACCAATATGGACATGCTGGAGTTGGAGGTGCTTCCGGTAATGGAGGATTTGGTGGTGGCGGAATGAACATGGATGATATTTTCTCCCACTTCGGCGATATTTTTGGAGGACATTTTGGAGGCGGTGGCTTCGGCGGTTTTGGTGGCGGTCAGCAAAGAGGTGGTCAGCGAGTTCGCCGTGGCTCAGATTTGCGCGTTAAAGTAAAACTTACATTGGCAGAAATTGCCGTGGGTGTTGAAAAGAAAATCAAGGTAAAGAAACAAGTTTCCTGTTCGCATTGTAATGGTACTGGTGCTGCTCACGGTTCTGCAACTACAACTTGTACCACATGTAATGGTCAAGGTCGTGTAACAAGAGTTCAGAATACCATTTTAGGCCAAATGCAAACGGCTGCCGAATGTCCAACTTGTAATGGCGATGGGAAAATTGTGAAGGATAAATGCTTGCATTGTAGCGGCGAAGGCATCGTACGTGAGGATGAAGTAATCACCATCAATATCCCAGCAGGTGTTATGGAAGGTATGCAACTTTCCGTAAGTGGAAAAGGAAATGCAGCGCGTAGGGGAGGAGCAAACGGAGATTTACTGGTGCTGGTAGAAGAAGAAGCGCACCCAGAACTGATTCGTGATGAAAATGACCTGATATATAACTTGTTACTTACAGTTCCTATGGCAACTTTGGGTGGATCGGTAGAAGTGCCAACCGTAGAAGGTAAAGTGAAAGTTACTATTTCGCCAGGCACCCAACCAGGCAAAGTATTGCGATTGCGTGGAAAAGGTCTACCTAGTGTAAACCGTTACGGAACAGGCGATTTGTTGGTAAATATTGGCGTTTATATTCCTGAGAATTTGAATAGAGAAGAAAAATCTATTATGGAAAAATTAGGAAAATCAGAAAACGTAAAACCAAATGCTTCTGCATCTCGAAATTTCTTTGCTCATTTTAGAAATATGTTTGAATCATAATTTCAACGCTTTTAGTTATTCATAAAAAAACCTGATTAAAACGTAAGTTTTAATCAGGTTTTTTATTAGTCGAAAGTTAATACCTATGAAGTGTATAAGTGATAGGCAATCAGCATAATCATGAAAATCATCATATAAAGATTAATACTCACAAACGATTTTTTGAAATTAAGTTCGGCTACATTTCCAAAAGAGAGTTTGGTGAATATAGCAATGAATCCAAGATTCAAAACAAAAATCATAAGGAAGAATGGAAATGAAATACTAACCAAAAACAAGGGAACAATAATTGATGAAAATGAAGTAGCTACCACCCAAGCAAAAATTACTAATTTTAGATTTTGAGGTTGTACAGCCTGATTTATCGTTTTAAATCCTGCCTCTTCGTATTCCTTACCGTATTTCAGCATGAGCAACCAGAAATGTGGTATTTGCCATATAAACATGTAAAAGGCTATAAAGATAATGGCCGTTTCAAACACATAACCACCACCTGCTGTCCAACCCATGAAAGCTGGTATAGCACCAACCAATGACCCTGGAACTACTGCAAAGGACGTGACACGTTTTAAGTAAGTGTATATCAAATTGTACCATACCAAATTTAGAACGCCTAATAATGCGGTTACTTTGCCAAACGAACTATACAAAATAAATAGTCCAAGTAGACAAAATATTGTTGAAATAACTAGTGCTTGTGTAAGTGATAATTTGCCTGTAGGAATAGGTCTATTCATAGTCCTAGGCATTTTTGCATCGTATTTACTTTCCTGACATTCGTTTAACGCACTAGAACCCGAAGCTAAAAAGAAAACTCCTAAGATTAAATAGAGTATTGGAAAGTCAAAACGCCCAGTATAAACAATATATCCAGTTATGGCGGTAAATGTTACCGCTATTGAAACCTTGTATTTTATTAAAGCGGGAATGGAATTTATGAGATTCATATTTATTTCAACGATTTCAGATAGTCTTTAATTAATTCCATATCTTTAGCATTAATAGTCTTTTTATATGGTTGCATAATTCCTGGAGTAAAACCAACGGCAACATCTTTGTTTGGTTCATATATTGAGGATTCAATATAAGCGCCATCGGCTGTGATTTTATGATTTACTCCATTTGTAGTTACTTCAATCGATGAACCATATAATCCTTTGAATGATGGACCTACTGCTTTGGATCCATCGATTGAATGGCAGGCAATACATCCATTTTTCTCAATCACTTTGAATCCTAAGTTGTCATCCGCTTTTTTAGTAGGTAACGCCGCAATCCATTTATCATAATCTTTTTGACTTACAATTTTTATGATGCCTCTCATATATGAATGACTAACACCACAATACACGGTGCAGAATAAGTCAAATTCTCCAATTTCACCTGGAATAAACCAAGAGTAGTTCTTTTTTAATGGCACCACATCTTCCTTAATTCTAAATCCAGGAACAGAAAAACCATGTAAAACATCCTTTGAACTTAAGTTTAATTTAACCGCTTTATTTATTGGAAGTACCAATGTATCAGCCGATTCTTTATTTCCTGGATACTCAAAATTCCATTTCCACATTGAAGCTTTTACTGTTACCTGCATAGCATCGTTTGGTGCTTGTCGCATTGGTATAAAACCTGCCCACCCAATATAAAACATATAAAGTACCAAAATCATTGGAATGGTAATCCAAGTGATTTCCAAAATAGAATTGTCTTTAATCTGTACAGCAGGTTTCCCTTTTTTTCTATTGTATTTTACAACAAAATATATCATTAAGGCCGTAAGTACAACTAAAAAAAAGACAGAAATTCCTGTAATAATAAGGAATGCTGAATCGACTCCTTGAACAAAATTTGATGCGTTACTGAACATAAATATTTTTTGAATTAAGTATAGAATAAATAACTGCGATAAATATCATGTGATTTGATATGTAAACAGCTTTCTATGTAATTGATAATCTGGTTTTTATCTGAAAGCGTAATCGATAAATGTGATGACAATGATTAATGCGAAAAGTACAAAAACCATTCCTACCAAAATACGTAACAATACACTTTCGTATTTAAGATGCATAAAATTTGACAAAACAAGAAAAGCCTTGAGACTTGCAATTAACAAGGCTACAGTAACCGTTAAAGGACCCAAATGGATTGAAGTGATACTGATAGTAGTAAATGTTAGAAACATTAATACCAGCAAAATCTTTGAAAGTGTTATATATTCTATGGTGTGCGTGGTGTTGTTTGCCATGACTTTGAAAATTAGAAGTTTATAATTAATAATCCTTAGATTTTAAACTATTATTTTAGTTTCTAGGTGATTAAATACATTAATGGGAATAGGAATATCCAAATTAAATCTACAAGATGCCAGTAAAGAGCACCATTTTCAAGCAATACATAATCTTGGTGGTTAATATTTTTGCTTTTCACCTTGAAATAACACACTAATAACAATGTCATTCCAATGATAATATGCAAAGCATGTAACCCTGTCATGAAAAAGTACAAACTGAAATACAAAAGATGCCCTCTGTCCAAATGTGGCATTAAGGCAGAGCCAGGATATAAACCATGTTCAATTTTATGACCCCATTCAAAATACTTATTGACTAAGAAGACGGCTGCACAAAACAATGTGATACCAATAAATATCAAGGCACGTTTTTGATCATTCTTTTGAATAGCTGTTAAAGCCATGGCTATTGTCATACTACTAAAAAGAAGTACAATCGTATTTATTGCACCAATTGTAACGCTCAATTCCAAACTACTTTCGTGAAAGGCAGTTGGATATTGCATTCTAAAAATGGAATAAACCAAAAACAAACCTCCAAATAAAAGCAATTCAGTAAATATAAACAACCACATTCCTAATTTGGATGCTTCGTCGTCTCTGTGCTCTTCAACATGTGCTATTTTATGTTCACTCATATAATTTTCAATTTAGACCCCTAGCCCCTAAAGGGGAAATAGGTTAGTTTTGTGTGATATAATTTTTTTTAAGGTCAGTTGGTCTTACTTCCAACTACTGACTACCTACTACCAACTATTTGTAATCGTAAGGATTTTTCTTGATAATTGGATCTTCATCAAAGTTTTCTAATGAAGGAGGCGATGCTATTTGCCATTCCAAGGTAGAACCATTCCAAGGATTTTCAGGCGCAACTTCACCTTTTCTTGCACCTTGAACAAGATTATAAACCATTAATATTAAACCGCTTACTAAAATAAAACCTCCGATGGAAGAAATGATTTGTGCTGGTTGAAATTGAATTGGATAATCGAAATATCTCCTTGGCATACCTTCAATACCAATAATAAATTGAGGGAAATATAGTAAATTAAAGCCTACAAAATTAATTCCCCAAGCTAAATAAGCTCGTTTAAAATTGTACATTCTGCCATACATTTTTGGTAACCAATAATGAATAGCTGCAAAAAATGCAAAACCCATACCCCCAAAAATGATATAATGGAAATGTGCTACAACAAATGCAGTATCATGTACTTGAACATCAGTTGCTACTGAACCTAGTAAAAGTCCTGTACATCCACCAATAATAAAAAGGAAGATGAATGAAATTGCATATAGAAATGGTGGTTTTACATCTATCGAACCTCTATACATGGTTGAAATCCAGTTAAATACTTTGATAGCACTTGGAACTGCAACAATAAAAGTTAACAAAGAGAAAAACCATCTAGCTTGATCACTCATACCCGAAGTGTACATGTGGTGACCCCAAACCAAAAAACCAACTCCGGCTATTGCCAAGCTTGAAACAGCAATTGCTTTGTAGCCATAAATTTGTCGTTGACAAAAAGTAGGTATAATTTCTGTAATTACTCCCATTGCAGGTAAAATCATTACATATACAGCAGGGTGTGAATATATCCAGAATAAATGTTGAAACAACAATGGATCTCCACCCAAGTTCGGATCAAAAAATCCAATTCCAAATGCACGCTCTGCTATCAGCATTAAAAGTGTGATGCCAACTATCGGAGTAGCAAGTAGTTGAATCCACGCTGTTGCGTACAAAGCCCATGGGAACAATGGCATATTGAAAAATTTCATTCCCGGCGCTCTCATTTGATGGATGGTAACAATGAAATTCAAACCAGTAAGAATGGACGAAAATCCAAGTACAAAAGCAGCTGCTGTAGCCATTATTACGTTTGTGCCAGTGGTGGTGCTGTATGGAGCATAAAATGTCCAACCAGTATCTGGCGGTCCATCTTTCAACAATTGAGAGGCAACTGCCATTATGCTACCTGCAATGAAAATCCACCACGAGAAGCGATTAAGTTTTGGAAATGCAACGTCTTTTGCACCAATTAATATTGGTAAAAAGAAATTACCAAATACTGCCGAAAGTCCTGGTATTACAACCATGAAAATCATCAATATTCCATGTAGCGTGAAAACTCCATTGTAAGTCTGCGGCTTCATGATGGTTTCCCCTGGTGCAATTAATTCTATCTTCATCAGCAATCCTAAAAATGCTCCAATAAAGAAAAAAGACATGATTGCATACATATAAAGCAATCCAATTCTTTTGTGGTCGGTAGCCATAATCCACGAAAGTAATCCTTTGTACTTTCCTTTATGGTCCAAATAACTCACATATTCAATTTTTTCTGTTCCGTTACTCATTATTACTAGTTTTGTTTTTTCTTTTTGGGTTTTATTAAATATACAACGATAAATACTAGAAGAAAGAAAATAATTAATGACCCTAATATTTTTGTTACATCTAACCCAAACCGTTTGTTTTCAGGGTCATAAGTGTAACAAATCATCATTATTTTCTGAATAGATGTTCTTGGCTGATTATTATTTGCTTCAGTAATCGCCATTTTAAAATCTATTGGCAAAAATGTAATTCCATAAAGATAGCGGGTAATCATTCCTTCGGGGCTTACAGCAATGATGGCTGAAGGATGTACAAAATCTAATCCTACTGCTTTGGTTTTAAAGCCAGTAGCATCTGTAATCTTAAAAATTGTTGCACTATCAGTTGTCAAGAATATCCAACCCTCGCCTTTACCTTTTGTATATTTATCTACAAATTTATCCTTTTTAATTTTGGCTTTTTCTGGTGTGTCCCTGAAATTAAAACTAATGGTAATTACTTGATAATCTTCACCTAGTTTCAAATCAGACTTTTTAATAACACCTCCTACACCTTCCAGCAGCGGACTGCAAAGACCTGGACAATCAAAATATACAAATGATAAAATCGTCGGTTTGTTTATTAATTGTTTGAGCGTTACAGTATCGAATTTTTCATTTACAAATTTTAAATCCAATGGAATAGTTTTTCCAAGATGTTCGATAACACCTACTTCAGTGGATTGGTCAACTTGTGCTTGAGTTTTTACTATTAAAGTAAAAACTATAATAAAAGCAATCAGAAATTTATTTTTCATGTTTCTATTTCTTGGAACTTAGATTTTCAATTGAATCTAAATATACAGCAATCATGATTGCGCCACCCATCAAACCAGAGTCTTTTAATAATTCAATAAATGCCATTTGTGCAGTTTTTGGGTCGAATAAACCAGGGATATGAATGGTTGTAATAAAAATAAACAACATAGCAGCAAGCCCAAAACAAGCAATTTTAATGTTCTTGTTCAACATAATACTTATACTAGCTACAATCAATAATAAACCAGAAACTAATATCGTGTATGCGCCTCCTGGAATAAAAGAGGACATCATTCCTAAATAAACATCCGTCATCAAAAAATGGTTTAACCCAAGAATTCCAAAAGGCAATGCAAATAGAACTCTTCCAAAAATTGCTAGATTCTTCATGATTTGTTATTTTAATTTGTTATTAGATTTTGATAGTTTATATAAGTTGAATATGATAAATAGTATAAAACCAGTTGCCATTAGTACTCCAAATAAATAAAGACAGATTATCCAAATAGGTGCTTTCACCAAAACATTCCACATAGCTCTATTTTCAGTTAAGCTGGGTTTATTGGTTGGAATACCTATTTTTAATTTGGATTGTGATTCTATTTCTCCATAAACATCATCATTAACTCTCACCACCAATTCTACATTTCCAGCTTTATCTCCAGGTAAGTCTTTTGGGAAATTAAAAGTTGCAACACCTAGGTTATCAGTTCGTAAGGTCTTGTCAATTTGCATTTTGCCAAAATATCGAGATGCGAAAAGTGCAACTTCAGCATTTTTTAAAGTAACAACACCTGTTTTTTCATTGGCTACTACTTCCACTCCAATTTTACTTGTTATTGAATCAAAAACCAATTTTATTTTTACTAAATTGCTTTTTGTAGGATCCGTTTTTGAAACAATTTGAACGTATTGTTTGTCGAAACTTCTAATGTATGAAATAACTTTCCAACGATTATTTTCTGATAAAACGTCTTTAAATGAAGGCATTACCACGCGACCAACATTAAGAATATAAGCCAATTCACCATCGGTAAGTGATTTAGTTCTAGTGGAAGTTAAATCTGGTGGAACAGGACTTAAACTCTTTAAACTGTTATTTTTCCCCATGTCGCCATGGCATGATTTACAATTGGTATTGTAAATTGCTTCGCCCTCTTTTGCACTGGCAGCATCGAATTTTATATAACTGTTTTTTGCCTTTTTATCTGCAGGAACATTCCAATTATTTTCTGCTTGAGATTGAAGGTATAATAACACCGTGATAGCAAGTGTAAAAGCAAACTTTAAATTTATTTTTTTTCTATACATAATTTGGAATCTGAATAGTATGTGTAAGTGTTTAATTATCAATTATCTTTTAGTGTTTTTCCTCCAACTGTTCTATTGCTTCATGAACTGGAATTATTGGAATAACTTTCGATAATATAGTAATAATAATTAAAACCAGAATTAACGGTGCAATAGAAATCATTGTTTCAATTACAGTTGGTGAGTAAACTTTGAAATTTAAAGGTACGTTTTGAATCGGTAAAAATGGATGTTCCATTGTTGGCACAACAATTAAATATCTTTTAAACCAAGCCCCAATTAACACAACTATTGCAATGATTAACATTGGTAGCGATTTTCTCATTTTCTTGAATAAAAGAAGAATAATTGGTAATATAAGACCTAGAATTTGAACTGACCAGAACATAACTGCATGACCACCAACAAACATGTTTTTCAAATGAATAGCATCAAACTTTTTCATTTTATAACCAGGTACCATATATTCGTTCAAATTGAAGTAAAGATATATCAATGAGACTAATACGAGCAATTTACCCATTTTGTCGAAGTGCATATCTGTAATATAATCCTCTAATTTGTAATTTTTTTGATAGAAATACATGGCAATAATTACTGCAGCCGAACCAGACACAAAAGCGCCAGTTACAAAATAAGGTCCCATAATGGTAGAATCCCAACCAGCTCGCAGCGTACTTGCAAATAGCCAAGAAGTTACGGTGTGTATAGCCAAAGCTACTGGAATAATTAATATTGACAGTATGCGAGTTGACTGTTTCAAGATTCTTTCTTGTTCAAGAGTTCCATTCCAATTTAATGAAAGTATTTTATAGATATTCCTTTGAAAAGCAGGAATTTTATCGATTTTCTCTGAGCAGATTTTAAAATCAGGAATGAGTGGAATGTATAAAAACAATGCACTAATCAGCACATAACCAGTCACAACCGTAAGGTCCCAAACAATGGGTGATTGAACACGACCGTGAAGAAATACATTTAAAAGTCTATCTGGCCGTCCCATGTCCAATATAATAACCAGACCAGCCACTGCTGCAAATGCCAGCGCAATTATCTCTGCAATTCTTGCTAGTGGAGCTGCCCATTTCTGTCCCGATAGACCTAAAACTGCGCTTATAAGCATTCCAACCAAACTAGTAGCAACAAAAAACACAAAATTGGAAATGTACATTCCCCACGAAACATAGTCCCCCAAGCCTGTAACAACCAAGCCGTCAGTCAATTGCTTGACATAAGCGCCAAGACACACAAATAAAGAAACTCCTAGAAAACCCATCCAAATCATGAAACTTTTATTGAGCCTGATTGACCTTAGTAGGTCGGAAGTGATTTTGTCAATTTTTGATTGTTCTAACATATACAATTAGTTACTAGTATTTTGTTACAAGTTATTTGTCGGTAATTATATTCCGACAAATAACTTATCAATAATTATATTTTTGATTAACTATGTGATAAATGCTCTTCAGCTTCAGCTTTATCTTTTTCCTGGAATGGATATTCCTTGCCTTTTGGAGGTAAATAATAAACCCGCGGTTTGGTGCCAAGTTCTGGCATTAATGTGTAACCACCATTGTCAGCCAACAATTTTCTGAATCGTACAGTTTCCTTAGTTGTACCATTTGTTACGGCATCTTCGTTCTCGTCACCAAAATAATATACACCATTTGGACAAGCAGAAACGCAGTATGGTAATTTACCTTCGCGAACTCTGTCTGCACTAAACAAACATTTGCTGATGGTACCTTTTTTCTGAGGTACATTTAGCTCAACATTGTAGGTTTTGTCTTCATCTTCTTGTGCATGTAATGGTTCTGCCCAGTTGAAAACCCTGGCACTATATGGACAAGCAGCAATACAAAAACGACAACCAATACATCTTTCGTTATCAATTAATACTATACCGTCTTGGCGTTTAAATGTTGCATCTACTGGACAAACTGCCACGCATGGAGGATTATCACAATGCTGACAAGGTTTTGGCA
The DNA here is from genome assembly GCA_037142715.1 of Paludibacter sp. Taxonomy (GTDB): domain Bacteria; phylum Bacteroidota; class Bacteroidia; order Bacteroidales; family Paludibacteraceae; genus Paludibacter. The sequence goes on from JBAXAD010000095.1 coordinate 12,201, forward strand.
TGTAAAATGGGGGAGTAGTTTCAGTTTCCTCCATTTTCAGTACATTGATATGATGTTGTTCTGGTCTTAAATGGTGGGCATTCTGACATGCTGCCATACACTTGCGCGCATTCCTACATTTTGAAAGGTCTATGACCATAACAAATCGCTTACCAACCATTCCTTCTCGTCCTTGTTGTTGAAGGTAAGTCAGATTTTCATATTTTGTTTTTACAACTGCCGTGGTATCACTTTTTTCTATTTCTAAAAGTTCGTTTTCCGCAGTAAGTACCCTTATTCTTTGACTTTCTGTTTTTTTCTTGTCATAATTGATACCTGCCAAAATTGCAGAACTGCCTAGTACTGTACCAACTCCAACAATTCCTAATTGCTGTAAGAATTCCCGTCTTGTTTTCTTTTTGGGCTTCTCTTCTTTTTCACTCATTCTGTTTGTAATTAAAATTCGTAATTAGAAATTTATCGATACCAAAGTATCAAAAATGTCACTGATTTTATATTAGCATTTTGCGCCTTAAATTTTTGAGGATTATCTTAAAGGCTACCTAATATAAAGTGTTATTCGTGCGTAATGTCAAGAAATACTTCAATTTTTTATTTTGAGATATTTATTTTATAAGCCGCAAATATACAACAAAGATTTTATTTTGTCATTATAAAAATGTAATAATACCATTTTGAACAAAATTTATTTCAAATAGTTTTCCAGTTAAATTATAATATGTGATTTAATAACAAAACAAACCATTCTACTCTTTTTTATTGATTACAAAAGTTTCAAGAATAACTCATGATATCAACTCAATTAGTGCTGAAATCTTTCTTTCCTGACTTTGACAGTTTTTGAAACTTCATTTTTTAAGGTGTTGAATATTAGG
>JBAXAD010000096.1:0-13060 GCA_037142715.1 Paludibacter sp.
GTATTATTCCTCCCGTGTACTTTTTTACCCCTTTTTCCGTCATTTTTTAGTACTTGTACTTCAATTTAAAGCTGTATTTTTGCTTTCGTAAAAATCTAGTACTAGAATAATGAGAAATACCCCGAAAATTATCCCAACTTTATTGGGTTTGACATTGGTAACAAGTGCGCTGGCACAAACTGCGCAACATCCAAACGTTATTTATATTTTCCCCGACCAATTCAGGAATTGCGCTATGCAGTTTTGGAATGAAGCACCATTTAGTTCGCAAGTAAACTTCAAAGCCGACCCGACGCATACGCCCAATTTGGATAAATTTGCGCGGGAATCGGTGGTGCTTACCTCTGCACAAAGCAATTGCCCGCTGAGCAGTCCGCACCGTGGGATGTTGCTCACGGGTATGTATCCCGACGGAAATGGCGTGTCCTTGAATTGCAACGATATGCGCCCCAACAGTAATTTGCGCCAGGATGTAACTGCTATTAGCGATGTTTTTAGTCAGAATAGTTATGATTGCGGGTACATTGGCAAATTACATGTGGACTATCCAACTCCCAACGATCATGAACATCCCGGAAAGTATGTAGAAGATAAAAGTCCAGTTTGGGATGCTTTTACGCCCAAAGAACGCCGGCATGGTTTCAATTTTTGGTATTCGTACGGCACCTTCGACGAGCACAGAAATCCGCATTATTGGGATACGAATGGCGTGCGGCATGATCCCAAAGAATGGTCGCCAAAGCATGAAACGGACATGGCCATTGCGTATTTGAAACACGACCGTGACCCCAATAAACCGTTTTTTCTGGTAATGAGCATGAACCCGCCACACAGTCCGTATCGGTCGTTAAACGATTGTATGAAAGAAGATTATGATTTGTACAAAGACGTGCCGTTGAGCCAGTTGCTCATTCGTCCCAATGTAAATAAAACATTGATAAAGAAACTGGAAAACGCACCTTATTATTTTGCTTCGGTAACGGGTGTTGATAGGGAATTTGGTCGGATATTGGCAGCTTTGAAAGAAATGGGGCTGGATAAAAACACGATTGTTGTATTTTCGTCGGATCACGGCGAAACGATGGCGAGCCATGTGGAAGACCCCAAAAATTCGCCTTACACCGAGGCCATGAATGTTCCGTTTATGATTCGGTTCCCCGAAAAATTGAAACCGCACGTGAGCAAACTGCTGCTATCAACGCCGGATGTGATGCCCACCTTATTGTCATTGGCAGGGCTGAAGAATTCGATTCCAAAAACGGTAGAAGGAACAGATTTAGCCGAGGAATTTGTCAGTCGGAAATTGTCGGAAAAAGCACCGAAAGCTGTTTTATATATCAAAAATTCGGATGGAAAGAAAAACGCCGAAGGTAAGTTTATAAGCTATTTCCCAGTGGCAAGAGGTTTAAAAACAGATCGTTACACACTGTCCATTAGCATTGATAAAAAGACCAAACAACTGAAAGAAGTGTTACTTTTTGACGACCAAAAAGACCCCTACCAGATGAAGAATTTACCAATTGAAACGAACAAAGAATTGTTTCAATCCCTTTGTAATCAGTTGCCTGCATTGCTCAAAAAAGCCAATGACCCGTGGTACAGGGAAATGATTTTGAGTGAATTGATACCTTATTGAAGTCAAAAAACACTACAACACCTGAAAAACACTATTGCCATGAAATTCAAATTTATACCTATTGTCTTTGCCTTGTTTTGTACGTTGCAAGTATTCGCAGTCACAGATTTCAGTTTTGACAACAACACGAATGTTCCAACACAATGGACTTCCATTCCATCGAACGCATTGACTATTGGCACAGACCATTTTACAGATGGTAAACAGGCGCTGAAATGGGATATTGCAGCAAAATCGGCTATAACTATTAACATCGAAAATGAAGTTGCTGGTCCTATTATTTACATTCCGGTTTATTCAACTGTAGAAAATAACGATACGCTAAAGTTCCGATTGTATGCTGCCGATCACAAAACGGTGCTGCGGGAAACGAATATGTTGCTTTGTTTCAAAGGTTGGCGGGAGTTTCATCGTCATTATCTGAATGATTTTGGGAAGAATGCAACTGCCGGTAAATATCAGTTTGTGGAAATCACTTTTTTAAAAGGAAAAGGTTCCACACGCACGTCGGTATGGTTTGATGGGGTTCGTTTGTCGGTACCAGAATATGGAATTTACGCCACACGCTATGCTATACCCTACTTTAAAGATGATTACGACAAAGGTTTTTTTACAAGGGTACGAGGTGTAAACACAGAATGTATGGATGCTTTTGCCAATAAAGTTCTGCCGGTTACGATAACTCCCGAACATCGTAAAGCGTTTGAAATCATAAGGAATAAATTTAGTTATCAGGCATTGGGAGGAATAAATAAAACAGATGAAAAATTGATAGCTGCCGCAAAAGATACGGTAGGGAAATTTCACATCAGTTTTAATGCCGATGGAAGTGTAAAGGGAATTCCTATCGCCCGTAATGATTTGTCAAATGCCTATATTGTAAGGAATTATACGAAAGCAATTTTGAATTTGTCAATTGCGGCACAAGCTTCTTTGCCAGATTTAAGTGCACGTGACTCGTTGATAAAATTCACCCGCTTTTTGCTCGACAGAGGATTGGCCGAAGGTGGCGCCACCTATTTGCCCACCAATAATTATGACTATTGTCGGAAAGATCTTTGGATGGGATGGGTGCACGCTTTGCCGCTTTACAGGGCTTATGACAGTGAGCATCCTGGCGCAACATTGACCAATGATGTACTGCGCTGGCTGAAATGGATTTACTATTACGGAACAATTTATCGCGAGGACATTAATGATGTGCCGGGCGATTATATCAATGTGGCTTCAAGATTTTTGTTCGTTATTGCCAATAATGGCGCCACTACTGACGAACAAATTCGGGACTATTTGTGTGCGGTAAAATTTTACGAAAAATGGTCGGAGGTGAAGCCAGAAGGTTGGAGTAGCGGCATCAAAATCGACGGTTCTTATTTCCATCATGGTTCCATTCACAACGGTTATTCGCAGTGTATGGGCCAATGGGTGAATGATATGAGCAAAATGAAAAATACCATTTTCAATATCAATAAAGATGCCTATTTCAATATTTCAAAAGGAATTTTGACCGAACTACTCGAAAGTGCCACCAAAGGGAAAAATGCTTTTTATGCCAACACACTTACCGGTCGTGGTCCATTTAGCATGGCCTCAAAGGTAACGATGGATAATTTTGCAGAGTTGATACGCATGGGTGGTTACGCCATTGGGCAACCGTTTGAACCAACCATGGCGGCGGCTTATAACTATTTGAGCAAAGACAGAACGTTTGATGTTGAGCCTGCCGATTTGAATGGATTTCACCAACGCAACTACGGTTCGATGGGCATTTATCGGGGCACAAAAGGGTGGGTAGCCACCATGCGTGGTATGACTTCAACGCTTTGGGGCTCAGAAGTATATAACAAAGCCAATCGTTTTGGTCGATATCAAAGTCATGGCGTGTTGGAAGTATTGTACAATCAAGACCCAATGACTGCCAATTCGGGCTATCCAAAAGAGCAAACATGGGATTGGAACGTGGTGCCGGGCGCAACTGTTGTTCGTCACACACCTGATTATTGGTATACGCTGCAACCCACCATGGGCGAAGAACGAGCCAATGAGTTTCAGAAAAAGGATTTTGTTGGCGCGCTTTCCAACGGCAAGAATGGTATTTTTGCCATGGATTTTGAGGAAAGTTCTGATGGATGGCACAATAAACAAAGGTACACGGTGACTGATAATTTAAAATTCAAGAAGTCGGTTTTTGCCTTCAACGATTTGATGGTTTGTTTGGGGAGCAATATCGAATTCAAGCCAGAAAGTGGCAGAAAAACAGATACTTTGGCCACCAATTTATTCCAATTCGTATTTGGGGAAACAGAAAAGCTACCCTTTTATTGGAACAACTCCGATGAAATAATGGAGGATATGGAAAGCAAAACCACCTTGGCTACCAAAAACAATTGGCTGATTTCGCCAGCAGGAACAGGATATTTTATGCCAAAACAGAATGCGAGTTTGCATATTATTTGTGGAACTCAAAACACTCCGCCATTTAACGTTGAGAGTAAATCCACCGAAAAGGACTATGAAAATGCGTTGATTACTTCGGATGTATCCAAAGCTTGGATTTCGCACTCCGAGCGCAGTAACAACAAGTACGAATTTGTGGTCATTCCCAAAACCACACCCAAGGAATTGAAGACTTTATCATCAAAATTGGGCAGTGGCAAAGGGCTGTATGAAGTGCTTCGGCAGGATTCGGTGGCGCATATAGTGAAATTTACCGAAAGTAATTTAATTGATTACGCTATCTTTGAAGCATCCACAGGTTTACCCGGAATTTTGAAGTCGGTTAGTGCGCCTTGTTTGGTCATGGTTCAAACGAACGCTGAAAAAACCACCTTGTCGGTTTGCTCTCCTGATTTGAATTACAAAGCAGACCCTGTTTGTAAATGGATGAGTGAGCCGAAAACAATTACATTGGAAATAAATACTTTACTCGCTGTTCCCAAAGAAATGCCTTCAAATGTAACCATCGTTAGGAATCAAACCAGCACCTTAATTACGGTGATATTAAAAGATGGATTGTCAACACAGATAAATTTTTAAGTGCTATGAAAGTGATGCTATTTGCAATAAGTTTACTTCTTATTTTGCCTGTTGTTTCGGCTCAGGATAAGTTGGAGAATTTGGTGGCGTTGAAACAAAACTCCCAAAACGAGATTTTTCATTCTCTTGGGAAAGCCGTAAAAGCCGGGGGATTTTACATGAAAGACTATTGGGTGTGGGACAATACGGTGATAAAAGGAGATGATGGCAAATATCATCTATTTTCTTCCTGTTACCCCGATACCATTGTTTTTCATCCGGGATGGATGGTTTCGTCGGAAATCATACATGCCGTGGCCGACAAACCCGAAGGGCCGTATCACTTTGTAAATAGGGCACTCACGGCTAGGGGTGCGCAATATTGGGACGGACGTTCAACTTATAATCCGCAGATTTTCAAACACAATGGGAAATACTATATGTTCTATGGTGCTTCCACACATCCATTTGAAGAGGCAAAGCGCAATGAATTAACGCTGGATAGTAAATGGTGTATAGTTGCCCGAAGCAACAAGCGAATTGGGTTGGCGGTCTCTAATAGTCTGAATGGTCCCTGGCAGCGAATGGACAAGCCAATTCTGGATGTAGAAACCAATACCTTCTATAGCTTTCTGACTTCTAATCCTACTCTGGTGATTAATAAGGATGGTTCGGTATTGATGATTTTCAAAGCTCGTGCCTACGAGGGAACAAAACATGGTCAGATGTCACTGGGTGTTGCTTATGCAAATAACATTACTGGCCCTTATGCGGTATTGAACAATAAACAACCCGTATTTGACGCCAAGAAAATGGGCGAATTGGAAGATCCTTTTTTGTGGAAGGACAAAAGAGGGTATCACGTTGTTTTTAAAGACCACAAAGCAAAATATACGGGCGAGCTTGGCGGAGGTGTATTGGCACATTCAGTCAATGGACTCGATTGGAAAATGGATAAAGACCCGAAAGCATATTCCAAAACTATACAATGGAGTGATGGCTTCATCGAAAAAAGAGGTCAGCTAGAACGTCCATTTATATTTTTTGAGAACAACAAACCACGTTGTATGTTCTTCTCCACGATGGATGGAATTGGTGGTTTTGAAAATGGCACCAGTTCAGGTGTTGTGGCAATTCCGTTTGAAAAATAAAACACGAAAATCTATTTGTATGAATTTTAGAGTATTATTAAAAGCATTAAAGCTTATTGTTCTGACAATTTTAGTGACTAGTTGTTCCACAAATTCTAAAGTTGCCAATACAAATCCCGAAGTAGGCGATCCGAATGATTATGATACGCCCCGCCAGCAAGTTGATAAAAATAACGGACAACTTCCACTCTCAAAACGAATTGTTTGGTGGCAGGATGCCAAGTTTGGGATGTTTATCCATTGGAATGTGTCGTCGGTGCCAGCTGGAAAATACCACGGCGAATTGATGCCCAAGACCAATCTGGGCGGCAAAGCACGTTATGCAGAGCACATTATGTACAAATGCAAAATACCAGTTGCCGAATACAAGGATTTTGGCAAGCAATTTAATCCAACAGATTACAATCCAGATGCTTGGGTGGATTTGGCCAAGGAAGTGGGCATGAAATATATTGTTTTTACGGCAAAACATCATGACGGATTTGCGATGTACGATACTAAATTCAGCGATTGGAGCATCGTAAAATCATCGCCTTACGGTAATGATATTGTGCGTTCTTTATCTGATGCTTGTCATCGAAAAGGGATGAAATTTGGTGTGTATTATTCACAAGCGCAGGATTGGGTAAACAAGGGTGGATTCCCTTACTGCAAGGAAGTTGGCGGTTGGGACAGCATACACAATGGCAATTACGACCAATATTTAAAGGCTGTGGCGGTGCCACAACTACATGAATTGTTGACCAATTATGGCGAAATTTCCGAATTGTGGTTTGATACGCCCAAAGAGATGACTCCCGCACGAGCTGCTTATTTCGCTCCATTATATGCACTGCAACCCAAAATGGTTATCAACAATCGGTTGGGTGGGGGCGAGCAGGGTGATTTTTCCACTCCGGAGCAAAAAATACCTACGCAGGGTTTTGGCACCGGAAAATACTGGGAAAGTTGCATGACCATCAATTATGCCTGGGGATACTGCGAGTCAGACCAGGAATGGAAAAGCACCAAAACACTCATCAAAAACCTATGTGAATGCGTAAGCAAAGGAGGCAATTTCTTGCTCAATATTGGCCCCGATGCCCAAGGCAATATCCCAGCACCTGCTTTGGAACGCCTCAAGGGAATTGGTGCGTGGATGAAAATGAACGGTGAAGCCATTTACGGTACAAAGTCAAGCTACAGCTCCTCAGCGTTGGATTACGGATTTTCAACCCATCGCGTTTTACCCAATGGGAATATCCGCATTTACGTGATGGTATTTGATTGGCCAACTGATGGAAAATTTAAATTAACAGGCTTTATTGGACAACCCCTAGCATGCAGAATGTTGGGAAGCAAAGTAACCTTCTCGGCTACATCATCAACCGATGGAATTACGGTTTCTGGTCTTCCTGCTGTTGCACCCAATGAATTTGCTAGTGTAATTGAGCTTGATTTGAAGTTTAAAAAGTAATGCTTGAATGCGAAAAACATTAATTTAACTCACATAATTTATTCAATATGAAAAAGTGTAATTTTTTAATCTTAATATTTGTTTTTCTCATTCGCTTAAATCTATGTTCACAAACCATTGACCCTTATCTTCCCGACGCAAGTACGCCACCTGAAGTTACCGGCAAAAGTTTGGTTTGGAATGATGAGTTTAATGTGGATGGCAAACCCAGTACGGCAAATTGGAAATATGAGAGTGGGTTTGTCCGCAATAATGAATTGCAATATTATCAGTCGGCAAATGTGAACTGTGCGGGTGGATTGATGGTGATAGACGGCAAAAGAGAAGCGGTGCTGAATGCGAAATATGTTTCCGGCAGTACAGATTGGCGCTACAGTCAGCAATATTCTGTGTGGACTTCAGGCAGTGTAATATCGCAGGGATTACGGCAATTTCAGTACGGACAGATTGAAATTCGTGCGCGAATTGACACTACACTTGGCTCATGGCCTGCCATCTGGACAAAAGGCATCAGCGGTTCATGGCCTTATTGTGGCGAAACTGATATTATGGAATTTTATCGCAGCAGCGGATCACCCACTATTCTTGCCAACGTAGCATGGGGAAGTTCCACTTCCACTTCGGGCACCTGGAATACTAAGAAAACCACCTTGGCTAGTTTCATTGCAAAAGATGCTGATTGGTGCAAAAAATTCCATGTTTGGAAAGAAGTCTGGACGCAGGATTACATATATTTATACCTCGATGGTCAATTGTTGAACTCACAATCTGTGACTTTTACTACAAATCCAACGGGTAACTTGCCCTTGAATCCACATCAGCAAAAACACTTCTTCCTCCTGAATTTGGCACTAGGTTCAAATGGTGGTACTCCGCGAACCACCACCTCTAGTTATAAATACGAGGTGGATTACATCCGTGTCTATCAGGATGTCACAACTGAAAGGGTAGAGCTTACTTCAAATAATATCAAGATTTATCCCAATCCGGTTTCCGAACAGTTGAATGTAGTTTCGGACCAATCGCTTTCTAATATTACCATTCTTGACCTGCTGGGAAGGCAAGTGTTGAATAAAAAATATCCTGGAACTCAAATTTCATTATTCGATATAAAGCCAGGGATTTACGTTGTAAAAGTCACTTTAATTGATGGAAATGAAGCGTTGAAACAAATCATTATTAACTGACAGAGTTCTGTATTATCCTTTTCTTTTATCACTATTCATCCTTCCGTTAGACTTACTTTACGGTAAGTCTCTTTTTTTTTATTCACATTTATATTGCTATCAAATAGCAATTTATCCAACCTTCATGTCAGTTATTGTTCTCTAATTTTATAGAGCATTGCAGCCTAGTCCTGAAAAAACAAGACTAAAAAAGTAATGAAACAAATAAGCGTTTGCGTTTGCTAATATCCCTTAGAAAAATACAGGTTCATGCCAATCATTATATTCAAAGCATTTTTTCAATAATTGTTTGATTGCCGGCTTTAAATACTAGTTAAATAGCTGTCTAAATTCGTTCGCGTACAAAAAGAGCCCTTATTTGAACTATTTTATGACACGTATTAATGAATTACCCTCTATATTTGCATCGTAAATACTGACATAATCAACATCACCAATACAACAATTTTAAAAATTATTATCATGAAAAAAATTACTTTATTGATGCTATGCATCGTAACATTTATTTCTTTTGCAAATGCCGCAACAATTAATGTATACGTTGATCCTGCAAAAACAGACGACTCGGGCGATGGGCTCGCATGGGCTACTGCAAAACAGACTATTACGGCTGCTTGGACAGCGGCTCAATTAAATGCTGGGTTCGACAATATTCTTGTAAAAGGAGGTACATTCAATTTATCGGCTGCACTCGCAATAGGTGCATCGGAAAACTATTATGGAAGCTGCAAAGGCGACGAAACATCTGCTGCAGGACGTCCATTGAAAGATAACGATGGAAATGGCATCATTGAACCTTGGGAGTTTGAATTTCCTACTGTTTTAAATTTTACGCTTAACGCAAATGCATTATCGCTTCCTAATTCAAGTATCAATTTTAATGGATTTACCATTACTCAAACTGGTACAAATGCTTCAGGTGGTATCAGAACCGTTACGCTTGGAAATGCATCAGCAACTTTTGCAAATAATACCATAAAAAATTGCAATTTGACTGTTTCTATGCCTTCGGCCTCCATTGCATCAGTACTATTAAAAGCATTGGGAAATGTATCCAACTGTTTGATTGAAAATAATACGGTTACAGTAAATGCTGCATTTGATGGTAGCTTATATTTGGTAGAGGCAGCTGTAGCTACAGCTGTACCGGGAACAAAAATATTAAACAGCATTATTAGAAATAACAAATTCAATATTAACTATACCTCTGCTGGAACTCTCAATAATGGCAATGCAAGAGGTTTAATTCTTCATGTTAGTCCTGGAACAGTAGCAAACGCATATACAACTGTAAGTAATTGTGTAATTAACAATAATGAAATGGTATATACACCATCCGGTTCTGGCGTTGCTGCAACAATGAGTAATGCGGCAACTGTTGCTTTGAATAATGCAGCTACATCTACCGATTCCATAATCAATTGTACCATTGTCAATAATAAAGGAACTAAAATCAAAAGCGCAGGATTAAATATCATTTCAGTTGCCACCACTTCGCATTACGTAATGAATAATGTTTGTTGGAACAATGAAAATGATGGTGCTGTAAGTAACATTACTGGAGGAATTACAGTAGGACTTATTGCCAATAACTATACAAATGGAGGATTTACTTGGGATGCTGCTAAACCAACAATTATATACGGCAATAGCAGTAGTTTAGATGCAGTAACAAACACACCCAACTTCAAAACACCAACCACAAAGGTCGGTAATACTACTGATGGTACTTCTGAATTATCTGATTGGTCACTTACGCCGGGCTCCTATTTGTCAGGGAAAGGGGTTGTTACTTCAAGATTAAAAGACAAAGCAGGTTTTACTTTTGTCACACCTCGTTCCGTGGGCTCATATCAATCTCAAAATGAGGATACTACAGTTACTTTTAATGCTAATGGAGCCGTGAGTACCTATACTAATGGACAGGTATTGACAAATGCCATTGGAACCCAACTGGCATTCACAATTACTCCGAATTCAGGTTATAAAATTACTTCGGTACTGTACAATGGCGTGGAAGTAAAAGGGGATATGGTGGCAGATGTTTATACTGCACCAGCATTAGCATCTAATGCAACATTGGTAGTTCAGTTTGACCTTGCAACTAGTTTGGACAAAGCTCAAAATGATTTCCAATGTTTTTCTGCCAATCAAAGTCTTGAATTAAGAGGTTTAACTGCTGGTGATGAGGTAGTTGTTTATACTGTTTCTGGCACAAAAGTGTTGTCGCAAAAAGCTAGTGCTGCAAACCTTTCGATAGCAATCTCAAAAGGAATCTATTTGATAAAAGTGGCCAGCCAGGTAAAAAAAGTTGTTGTCAACTAACTGAAAAATAAATAGGGAAGTATTTATTTTTCGATGCTTCCCTATTTTTTAATTAAACTAATTGTAGACTCTTAAAAAATACAATCATGAAAAAATTAATTACTTTGATGCTAAGCATCATGTTTCTAAGCTTTACAACCTCATTGGTTGCAAAAACATATCTCGTTGAATTAGGAACAGTTGGTGCAGCCACTTGGCGGACACCCGTTGTAGGTGATACCTTGGTAAATCTATCTTCAACAGGTACTGGTGGAGCATCTGTATCATTGAATGCATGGCTTACTGATAAATGTTTAAAGGCACCTGTTTTTTCGGGTGATACGCTGAAATCAAGTGATCAGGTTTGGATTGCCAAAGGCACTTATACTTTGACAGGTACTTTGAACGCCAATAAAGCAATAAAAGTTTATGGCGGATTTGCAGGAACAGAAACAACAATTGCAGCTAGAGCAAAAGGAACCAATGCCTGGGATTTTACAAATGCTAGTATTTTGGATGGTGCATCAACCATTACTCAGGGAATATTAAACGTTTCAGTGGATGGTTTAACGGTTCAGAATTTTAAAGGCGCTAATGTTTCACCCACTCCTGGTTATGGAGGTGGTACTGGTGCATATATGGCTGCAGGTTACGTAATGCAAAATTGCATAGTAACGGGCAATTCATATACAGCCACAGGAACACAGGGAGCTGGAGGTGTAAGAGTTACCGGTGGGAAATTGCTTAACTGTCACATTCTCAATAATACTTCTGCAGCTGGTGGTGGTGGAATAGCTTTTCAAAGCACTAGCGAAATTAACGGTTGCTTGATTGAAAATAATACATCTACCGGAACCGCAGCTGGTGGTGGTTTGATGACATCAAATTCAGGTGGTGGATTAATACTAAATTGTATCGTAAAAGGGAATACTAGTGCTACCGCTGGTGGTGGTTTTTCTAGTTACTACAGCACTTTACAACCAGCCGTAACCATTACAAACACTCAATTTATTGAAAACTCAGCTGGTACTAGTGGTGGAGCAATAAATGTAGCAATGAATACAACCACTCCAATTAATATAACGGGTTGTACATTTACCGGAAATTCGTCGAACGCTGCTGCTAGTTCAACCGCTGGAGGTGGAGCTATTTTTGCTGGGTCGGGTTTGATGACCATCAATAAATGTACATTCACAAACAATTATGCAACTGCATCAAATGGTGGTGCGATATTAAATAACACTGCTTCCACTATTATCAGCAACTCTATATTTTCAGCAAATGCTAGCCCTATAGCAGGTGGTGCAATATACACTGTGAAGTCTGCAACTGTCAACAATTGTGTTATAAGCGGAAACTTTGGCACAAGCGCCATTTATGTATATCCTGGAATGATTGGTACATTTAACAATGTGACTGTGGCTTCGAACACAAAAGCCGATGGAACTGCTTCCAGTATTTATTTGGGTACAGCAACCACTGTTAGCGTTTTCACCAACTGTCTATTTTATAATTGCGGCACATCTCCAATTAGTTATGGTACAGGACTAGCACCAGCTGCAACCTACTGTGGGTTTGGAACCGATATAGTTACGCTTCCAGTTTATGCAAGCACTGGCTGTATTAATACCATCGACGCTACATCTTTCAAGGATATAGCCATCGATTGGAAATTATCTGAAACCTCTACAGCCAAAAATGCTGGTACCGATTTAACCCTTTCGGGAATTACTACAGATATACTTGGCACCACTCGGCCCCAAGGAAGTGCTTACGATATGGGTGCTTATGAGTACTCAACATTATCGGTTGTTTATACTCCAATGCAAGATGTGATTGGATTTACGGTTACCAAAAATGCAATTGTTTCAAAATTTGATGGTACAATACAGGTTTATTCAATAAGTGGAAAACTGATGAATAAATCGCAAGTGTCAGTAGGACAAGAAATCAAACTTACTTCAGGTGTTTGTATAGTGCGTTTGACAACAACAAAAGGTGCAATTGTACAAAAAATAGTACTTTAAGAACCTCGAGATATTCCATGATTAAAATTCGGGAATGATTTCATAAAAACAATTCTTCCGAAAAGCTTTCGAAATTTAGTTCTAAATATGTTCGTATATTCTATCAATACTCATTTGGTATTGATAGAATAATACGAAAGCATATTGAACACTTTCTATTTAAACTTTATCTTATACCTCTAAAATCAACTAATTAAAAAAATACGAATGAAAAAATTGCAATTAAAATTCAATGTCGTTTAGATAAGGAATTGATTTAAATAGTTGAAAAATAGTTCTTTGAA
>JBAXAD010000097.1:0-12975 GCA_037142715.1 Paludibacter sp.
CAATTATCTCAATAAACTAGGACAAACCGAACTGGTTAATGCTGACAAATCATAATGGGCTTGTAAATCTGGCAAAGGTGATTTTGATATACTTTTATGGGACTACACCTACACCCTTCCTGGTGATTCTACTTTAAATCAACAGTATTATGTGAAGAATTTGCCTTCGAACCCGAAAGGAAATGTTAGCATTGAGATAAACAATATTCCTAAAGGAAATTACAAACTGAATGTTTATAAAATCGGATATAAATGCAATGATGCGTACACCAACTATTTTTTGATGGGCAAACCAAAGCAACTAACTAAGCAACAGGTAGAAACATTAAAACAACAGAGTAACGGTCTTCCCATTTCCTCCGAAAATATCACAATTAATAAAACGCAATCTTTTAAGAAAGTAATTGCAATCAAAGAAAATGATGTATTTTTGGTCGATTTTGAAAAACAAAAGAAGTGATTCATATATGAAATACCCATGACCGAGATTAAAAATCGGACACATAATATGATTATTATCAAGAAACTAACTTTTCTCTATTCTCCGTCAGCTGACGGATTAGGGGACTTATTCTAAACACATGAAAAGAATCAACATCATTCTACTTTTAAATATCATCCTTTTCAGCCAGTTAATGGCGCAGGTAACTTTTACCATCAATGAAAACTGGAAATTCAAAAAAACAAACGAATTGAATCCCCAGACTTTCAGTAAACCCGATCAAAGTTGGGAATCTGTATCTATTCCACATACCTGGAACGAAAAAGATGCGCTGGATGATACGCCCGGATTTTATCAAGGTGTGGGATGTTATTTCAAAAATCAATATATTGGTAAAGAAGCTTCAGATAAGGTTGTCTATCTGTATTTTGAAGGGGCCAATCAAACGTTGGAATTGTTTGTAAACGGTCAGCAAGTTGGAAAGCATATCGGTGGCTATTCCCGTTTTTGCTTCGATATCAGTGCATTTGTGAAGTTCGGTGAGTTGAATGTCATCATTGCCAAAGTGGACAACAGCATTGACAAAGACATTGCACCACTGTCGGCCGATTATACTTTTTTTGGTGGTATTTATCGCGATGTTTATCTTTCCATCTGCGAGAAAGTACATATTTCATTGGCTGATAATGCGTCGAGCGGGGTTTATATAACACCTTTTGATGTGTCGGAAAAAGAAGCGAAAGTGGCTGTTAAAACCATTGTTTCCAATAAAACAGCTACAGCACAAAAGGTCAATATTGAATATAGCATTCTTTCTCCCGACGGTAAAGAAGTTACGACTTATAAACAGGCTGTAAAATTAAATGCCAATGCAGATTTTACACATCAGCTAAAGTCAATTAAAGTAAGTAATCCAATGCTTTGGTCGCCAGATAGTCCCAAATTATACACATTACGCACTAGAATAATCGATGGAAAAGGAATAAAAACCTTATCCGAAAACTATAGTTCTTTTGGTATTCGTTATTTCCATTTTTCGAGCCAAAAGGGATTTTCAATCAACGGAAAA
Source organism: Paludibacter sp. (assembly GCA_037142715.1). Lineage (GTDB taxonomy): Bacteria > Bacteroidota > Bacteroidia > Bacteroidales > Paludibacteraceae > Paludibacter. The sequence continues at coordinate 1,512 of JBAXAD010000097.1, forward strand.
CCGATGAAACTAATGGGTGTCAACAGGCATCAATCTTTCAAAGATTTGGGTTGGGCATTGCCGGATGAAATTCATATCCGTGATATCCAAATGATCAAGGAGATGGGTGGAAATTTCTTGCGCATCGCTCATTATCCGCAAGATCCAACGATTCTCGAAATGTGTGATAAACTTGGTATTTTGGCCACGGTAGAAATTCCTATTGTAAATACGATTACCGAAAGCTCAGCATTTTTAGATAATTCCTTGAATATGGCGCGCGAAATGGTGCGACAAAATTACAATCATCCATCGCTGATTATGTGGGCTTATATGAATGAAGTAATGTTGAATCCGCCTTATGGAAAAAATCCCGAAAAACATAAAAAATACTGTTTAGAAGTCAATCGTCAGGCAAAAGCAATCGATTCATTGCTTCGCCACGAAGACCCTACCCGTTACACCATGCTGCCTTGCCACGGTTTGTTGTCTGCTTACGAAGCTGCCGGACTGATGGAGATTCCGCAAATCGTTGGTTGGAACATTTATCAGGGATGGTACAAAGGGGAATTTTCTGGTTTTGATAAATACATGGATGATTTTCATTCAAAATATCCCAATATCCCAACTTTCATATCTGAATATGGTGCAGATGTAGATCCGCGACTTCATAGTTTCGCACCCAAACGGTTTGATTATACTGCCGAATATGCCAATTTATACCACGAGCATTACCTGAAAGCCATTATGGATAGGGATTATATTTTTGGCGGTACTATTTGGAATTTCAACGATTTTTATTCCGAAAAACGAGGAGATGCTGTACCACACACCAACAATAAAGGGATAGTTGGATTAGATCGCCAACCAAAAGATACTTATCTTTATTACAAAGCTCATTTTAGCAAAGAACCTGTTGTATTGATTGGTGCCAGCAACTGGACGCTACGCGGTGGTATGACGGACGATAACAAGGTTTGTGATCAACCGCTCAACATCTATTCTAATTTAGATTCTGTAAAAGTGAACTTGAATGGGGTACTATTGGGGAAATATCCTGTAAAAGATTGTATTGCCCGCCTGAATGTTCCTTTCATCAACGGCGAAAATATCATTATTGCAAGTGGAAATTCCAAATCAAAAGTGATAGAAGATGCCATCCATGTGCAGTTTAAAATGCTAGCAAATCAGCTACAGAATACCGAACTTCCTTTCACCGAACTTAATGTGATTTTAGGTTCTACCCGTTATTTTGAAGACAAAACTGGTAACATCATCTGGATACCCGAAAAGCCGTATCAGCAAGGCAGTTGGGGTTACATTGGTGGCTCACTTCTTTCGCTGAGTGTAAAAAGTGGAGCACTTCCAGCCATGTCTAAAAATATCTTGGGTACTGAACAAGATCCAATTTTTCAAACGCAACGAGTGGGCATTAAATCGTTTAAATTGGATGTGCCTAATGGCAAATACAGTGTTTCACTCTATTTGGCCGAACTGAGTATTGATGCGAAGGCTGAAGAACTCATTTACAACCTGGGCAATAACGTGCAGCAGAACAAAGAGGATAAAGATGAAAAACGTGTCTTTAATGTATCCATCAACAATGCGCTGCAATTGCAGAATTTTGACATGGCCAGACAAATCGGGTCCACCAAAGCCATCATCAAAAAGTTTACAGTTGATGTGTTTAATGGCAAAGGTATTTCGGTTGATTTTGAATCTGTTGTTGGTGAGCCTGTATTAAATGCCATTCGGGTCATCAAGATAGACTAATAAATATAACTATTTGTTTTTTTGTGAGCTTCATATTTTTGAATTCAATAATTCAAAAATATGAAGCCTCTCCAACAGTTGAATTAGCTTCATGAATCCTTCCTTTTGGAATAAAACTATTTCTTCAAATTTATTACCGCTGAAAATACTTTTTACTTTGTATCTTTGTAGAAATAAATCACTATTACAACAAGTTATGAGACATAAAATCTTTATAATTCTAAGCTGTTTATTATCCCTCAATAGTTTGTGTTTAAGTGCACAAGCAGTTTTATCCGATAATAAATTCAGAACTCTTTCGCCCGATGGAGGTTTGGGAAACAATCAAATAATTGGTTTTGTGCAAAGTAAAAGTGGTTTTGTGTGGGTATTGATGTCTGATGAGTTATTTCGTTTTGATGGATATTCCTTCAAAAGGTATTCGGGTGTTATTAAGAGATTTAATCTCGCAAACAAATGGATTTTTACTGATATAGAAGAAGATGCCTCAGGTAATTTGTATTTAGCATCAAACAATGGACTTTTACAATATAATTATTCTACTGATAATTTTGATTTGATTGATAAATCTTATATCCAGACAGTTAAAGAAGATTATAAAGGCAATTTATGGTTGCTTAGATTGAATAGAATTGGGATTTTTGACAGAGTAAAGCGAACATTTCAGGAAGTGGGATTAGCTGGTGGCAAACCCATGCCTACCGATGATCCATTTTTTTGCAGAGATAAAAAAGACTTGTTCTTTGCAAATAGAAAAGGAGAATTTTACAGATTGGATTTTAATCTAATGGAGTTTAAATTAGAAGTTAAACTTGAAATTGGAAGTAAATTCACGATGATTAAACAAAAAGGAAATTTACTTTGGTTACTCACTCAGAATGATGGTCTTTTTTGTGCTGATACTTCAACTGGAAAGATTATAAAGCAATACAATTTCTTTTCTACCGGTATCTATAAAAATGTTCCGGCTAGGGCGCTTTGGGTGGATGAAAAATTTGTTTGGATTGGCACACAAAAGGGCCTTTACAAAATGAATCCAGTCACAGGCCAATACTTTCATTATGAGCATTCAAAATCGGATCCATATAGTATGCCTAATAATTCTATCTGGCAGATTTACGAAGATAAACTAGGAAACAAATGGTTTGGAACTTATGCTGGTGGTATTGCCTATTTGAATTCCAATGAAACCCCCAAATTTAAATCCTATCTTACCAATATGGATCAAACCAATCATAGTGGATTTAGTTGTTTTCTTGATTACAAAAGCGAATTGTGGATAGGAACGCAAGGTGGTGGTTTAAGCAGATTAAATAAAAATTTAGAGAAAATAGCTTCATTCCGTCATGATGTCAGTAGAAATAGCTTGTCTTATGATAATATCAGAGCTCTTGCCAATGATAACCTAAATCGTATCTGGATTGGCACTATATTAACCGGAATAGATGTGTATGATTTGAATTCCGGGAAATTTTACAATTTCAATTCTAAAGATTCGAACAAGAAAATTTTGCTAGATCGTATTGGTAAATTTGAAGCTGAGGCAGATTCAGGTATCTGGATTTCTTATTTTCAAGGGAGTAAGTCACTTACCTATTTATCTTTTAAGAATACTACATTTCATCATATCACATTCAATACAGCAGAAAAGAATACGCTTTATGGTGGAGAAATTATTGATATTTCCAGAGATAAAGGAGGAATACTTTGGGTGGCTAGTCAAAATAGATTACATTGGATGGATGTGAAGAAAAAAATCTTACATTTAGTCCCCGTTGATTCCATTCAACAGCCCAGATTGTTACATTTGAATATCCAAACGGTTTATGCAGATGATAAATCTAATTCAATATGGATTGGTACGGTTGAGAATGGATTAATCAGATACGATAAACGAAGTAAAAAATTTGAGGTGCTCAATAGCATTTTTCAGTATAATATTCAGTCTGTTTATAGTATTTGTGCTGATAATTCGGGAAATATATGGATGGGAACAAATAATGGTTTGCTCCGATATAATCCAAACAATAAAACTTACAATCAATTCGATAAGCGTGATGGTTTAGTTGATCGAGTTTATTACATTTTCTCTTGCTATAAAGACAAGTCAGGCTTGCTCTATTTTGGTGGAAATGATGGATTTACAGTGGTCAATCCAGAAAAATTAATGTTGAATTCAATTTCACCTAAAGCACTGATCACTGAATTTTTTGTTGATAATAATCCCGTTTCCATCACCTCAGAGAATTCACCTTTAACAGAACCTATAACCATAACAAGTAAAATTGTATTAAGTCATAATCAACAAAACTTTGGTTTTGAAATTTCTTCTTCCAATTACTTTATCCCTGAAAAAAACCGTTTTAAATATCGTTTAAAAGGGTATGACGATAAATGGTTAGAAGTAGATGCTGGCAAACGTACCATATCCTACACAAAAGTCCCTGCAGGGAAATATACTTTTGAAGTATTGGCTTCCAATAACGATGGCATTTGGAGTGCCGAACCAAAAACGATAAGTGTGGTGGTTAAACCTGCTCCATGGTTAAGTTGGTGGGCATATCTTATTTATTTAGTGCTTTTAGGTTCAATAGCTTATACAATTTTGTTTTACTATTTACGACAAAAACAATATAAATTAAAGCTGTATTATGAAACACTTGATGCAAAACAACAGGAAGAAAATCATCAGGCACAATTGAGATTTTTTACTAATATCTCGCATGATTTTAAAACACCTATCTCACTAATATTGGCATCCCTGGATCGTATTACCAGCGATAAAATAACTATCCCTGAACGCTTGTTTAATAATATAAGCAACAATGCCAAACGACTTCTGAATCTGGTAAACGAATTGATGGACTTTAGAACTGTTGAAAATGGAATAATGCATTTAAAACTCTCAGAATCCAACATAAATGAGTTTGTAGAGTATTGTGCCAATGATTTTAAAGAGCATGCCATTCAGAGAAAAATTTATTTTCATCAAACAAATGATGCTAAACTATTTTCGTTGTTGTATTTCGATGTGCGTATAATGGAGAAAATTGTATTGAATTTGTTGAATAATGCATTCAAATATACTAAAAATGGTGGTCAGGTAACTGTAGAAACATTTTATGATGTATCTGATTTTCATTCAAACTATGCCAACTCGAGTTTTGTAAACAAACCCGAAACAAGTATTCCTATGTTTGGATTTGTTATTCGTGATACGGGCGTTGGCATTTCAGCTGAGTCTATTGTCCAAGTTTTCGACCGTTTCTATAGGGTGGAAGAAAATCAGGACGACTTGCACATTGGTTCTGGAGTAGGACTGGCTTTGGTAAAAAGTTTGGTCATGCTGCACAAAGGTATGATTGCCATTTACAGTGAACGGAATGTTGGAACAGATATTCTTGTTGCTTTTCCAAAAGATAAAGAAGTTTACAGTGGGGAGGATTTTGTTAACGACATGGAAACTAATGCAATGGAGCTTAAGTTGAATTCCTTATTAATGGACGAAACTGTTTCTGAGGAGACAGCATCGGAGACTGAAAATATTAATGAAGATGAAAATTATTTTTCAAGAGAGAAAAAACGTATTTTGATAGCCGAAGATAATTCAGAACTCCGACAATTAATTTCCGAAGCACTGATGGATAATTTTGATATTTGTCAGGCCGAAAATGGATTATTAGCTTCTCAAATGCTTGATACTTTGGAGGTGGATATTATCATAAGTGACATTATGATGCCCGAGAAGGATGGCATTACATTTTGCCGTGAAGTTAAACAAAACGTCGATAATTGCCATATCCCTTTTATAATGATGACTGCAAAAGGAGGTTTGGATGCTCGTATAGATGGTATTGATTCAGGGGCAGATGCGTACCTGGAAAAACCGATTAGTTTTAAATTACTTAAACTCACCATTCAAAACTTACTAAAACAACAAAATAGGGTACGTGAGTATTACGCAAAAAATATCTTTGTTGATGGAAGTGAGGTAATTGGTAATCAGAGGGACAATGAATTTATAAAAAAATTCATTGATGTAGTAGATAAATTTATCAGCAAAAATGATGTGGACATCAACTATATAGCGATGGAGCTTTCGATGAGTAGAAGTAAATTGTATGCCAAAGTAAAAAGTTTGACCAATAAAACGATAGTTGATTTTATAAGAACATATAGATTAAGAAAAGCAGCTAAGTTAATGATTGAAGAAGGTCTAAATGTTATAGAAGCAATGGATCAAGTGGGCATTGAAAGTGCATCCTATTTTTCGCATGCCTTTAAAAAGGAATTTGGCGAAACACCTTCGGGGTTTGTTGCTAGGATGAAAGGGAATGTTCATACTGAAGGGTGATTCTACATACTGACGGGGTCACTCCAAGAGACTGTGTAATAATGGGTCATTAAAAATGTCAACTTATAAATTGAAAGTTCAATGATTTATCGAGATTTATGAATAAGGGGAATATTTTCTCTATGATTTTATCTACTAAGGGGTAAGACACACATAATAAATTGATTATCCATTTGTAATAGAATTTATCTTTAACCCTTAGTAGAGAGTATGATTATAGGAAAACAGCCCTTATTCCCTTATACAATTAATTGTTGTTTCAATTCGTAAGTTCATTATTATTCAATAAGTGTTCTTACACAGCCTCTCCAAGTCACCCCGTCAGTAACTCCAAGTCAACCCGTCAGTAACTTAAGAGATGCGTCCCCTACCTCTCCCTTACATAATTCATCACCCAACCGTCCAAATCCACATCCTTGTCAAGATTCATACGTGTTTTGATTGTATTTCGCCGCTTGTACATTGTGTTTGTTGTCATATCCAGCAAATTACATGCATCTGGAATCTTCACTTTCAAACAAATCAGCACTATCACCATCAAGTCCGAAAGGGTCAACTCACCAAAGTTGAGCTTCAAACCATTAATTCTATTCTCATACAATTTATTCACTTCATCAATATAAAAATGCCATTCATTTTCTGTTATTATCGATTGGCGAGTTATCTCTTGCACAAATGTTTCTTGCTTCTCGAGCTTCAAAAGCCCTTTCCCCAATTTGTTGAAACGCAAAGTATTTTCTATCCTGTTTTGAAGTTTCACGAGTAGCAATTCCTGTTTCTGTAAATTCAAAATGTGTTTTGTTTCCACTTCAAATTCCAGTCGCTGTTTTTCCCTTTCAAAGTTGGCATGTCTCTTTTTATTCCTATTGCCTATCAACAATAGTACTATCATCATGGTCAGTACTGCTATCACCAACAATGTTATCCAAACAATCTTGGTTCTATTTTCTAACTTTAGCGCAGCATTTTCAATTTCCTTTTGCGCTGTATCATATTGTTTGTCAATTCGGTACAATTGATTTTGGATATTCACCTTATACAGCGAATCACGCATCATATACGATTTTTCCAAATAATAGTACGCCTTGTCATTTTCATTTCTATGTTTAGCTATCAATGCAGCGGCATGATAACCAATTATTTTAGTAGGCGCATTTACATTATTCGATAAGGACTGTTGCAAATAATAATTGGCCGAATCGGGTTGGTTCAGCTTTGCATACACATAGGCCAAAAAAGAGCCATAATAGCTTTTTTGCGATGGAAAATACCGATACCCTTTTAGCAATAACCCTTTAGAACGCGCAAAATCCTTATTGTACAACAATTCACCCTGCCGAGATAATATGCTGTAATAATTTACCGAGTCGCCCGCTTGCAGCGCAATTTTAAGTGCCCTATTGGAGAACAGCATTACCGAATCAAAAGGAGCATTCTGTTGATAATACATATTCGACATTTCCCTGTAAGCATAAGCCTGATACTTATATTCATTACACAGCTTGAAATAACGAAGCGACTGTTTAAAATAATTCAGTGACTGTTGATACATTTCGTCCTGCATGCACATGTACCCCATATTAAATTGCAGCAGTCCCTTCAGCTTATTTTCATCAGTGGGCATCAGCCTGTGTTCAGCCTCTTTGTAGGCCTCCATGGCTTTTTTATTCTCCTTCATCAATTCCATTATGTACCCCAGCAGGTAATACGCCCTTCCGCTTTGGTGGGGTAAATTTCGGTTTTTGTAATAATGCACCGCAATCTGTATCAAACTGTCCGACTTTATCTCCTTTTGCAATTTGTATTGCGCATTGGTATAGTTCAAACACCACGCGGCATAATCCGCTTTGGATAATTTATTGGGTTCGGCAATAGCATTCAATAGTAGGTAGGCACTATCAGGCGAAACATTCAATAGCTTTTCGGCCTGTAAAATAGTATTGTTTTGGGTGTATTCCGATTCGCAGGAAATAAATAACCCTACAATCAGCATTATGCAATAGTATTTCGTAGCGTTATTTTTCATGGTTAAATATTATAACATTCAGTTGTATCAAAAGATATTTTGTATACCCCAAAAGGGTTTTTCTCAAAAAGGGTTGGTTAAATTTTCCAACTTTGAAAGCGAGTTTAACTTCCTTACCAATTTATTTTCAATGAACAATTCTTATTCAATGATAATCAGTAATTTACAATAAAAAATAATACACTCCCTTACAACACTTTTTTTTGTATTGCGATGAACAATGGATAACTTTGAATGCAAAAATAAACAATTAATTCAATCTTTAAAACATTTCACAATGAAAAGAACCATTTTATTTACAGTATTTGCATTATTGACATTTTCAATGTCGGCCATTACAAAAGGAATTGACTTAACAAAAGACCCTATTAATCCTGGGCCACGTCCACTTTCGCTTACTTACATTCCTGTATCAGCCACTGTTGATGAAACTGAACTGGCTGTATATTTTGATATGTCGGTAGGCAATGCCATTATTACAGTTTATGATGACATGCATCAAATTGTTAGTCAACAAACTGTAGATACTACTTCTATATCAGAAGTATTCATACCAACCAATGAATGGACTGCTGGAAGTTATACCCTAACCATTACTTATGGTACTACAAATTTGACAGGAGATTTTCAATTATAATAATTTTTCTAGCGGCACAGACATTATTATCAGTGGTAGTGAATTAAAGCATTTGATTTTATATTGACTGTGCCGCTTAAAATTTTAAATCCCCAACATTCAGTTCTAATTCCCGTATAATTAATCAGATATAAACAAAACAAAATTAGTATGGCAACAACCGAAAAAAACAGTGTAACCGTAGAACTCTACGACCTCTCTATTACCGAACGGAAAGATGACCGATTTGGACGTGTAGTAACTTCTAAATCGTTAAACGAAAACGATTTAATCAACATTGCCGTATCACGGCGAACGGATCTGAGCGCCACATCCATGCGGGCATCCATCGACATTCTCAAAGACATTGCCAAAGAAGAAATAAGCAATGGTGCTTCAGTGTCGTTCGGATTGGGCTATTTTAGCCTTGGCGTTACAGGGGTTTTTATTGGCGACAATGCCAAATGGGAATCAGCCAAGCACAACCTATTCATTAGGGTTACACCATCGTCTATCTTGCGCGATGCCGCAAAAGCAGCCACGGTAGATGTGCGCGGTATGGCCGAAATTGGTACCGTTATCAATTCGGTTTCCGATGTAGCTTCGGGAGAATTAAACGCCCGATTGACACCAGGAGGTGGAGTGAATGTTACTGGGAGTAAAATAAAAATTGCTGGCGATAATGAAATTGTAGGCATTAACCTTACCAACCAGATTACCAACGAGGTAACGATTATCCACATTACCTCTATATTGGTGAACGATCCTTCTAAAATCACCTTTATCGTGCCAGCCACTTTACTGGCGGGTGATTACAAATTGAGCATAGCCACTCAATTTTCCAATTCAACCCAAAATCTCAAAGAACCTCGCATTTACATATTCGATTATGTATTAAACGTGGCATAAGCAAACCAAAATAATGTAGAGGTGCTATTTATGGCATCTCTACATTATACTTCACTTCTGCAAAATCCGACAGTAAAAACTCCTTCAATCCGACCTTAGGCTAAGCGATGTCTCTATCTTAGGCTTAACGGCGGTTCGATATTAGGCTTAACGATGACTCTATCTTAGGCTTAGCGATGGTCGATGCTTAGGAGGTAAAATAAGGGAAGAGGGAAAAGTAGAGACAGAATGACATATTAGGCTTACAGCAAATAACTTAGCGACAATTCAGAAATCAAAATCAAACAGCTATAAATCAAAAAAACATGAGCGAAAGAATACTACAATCAAAACACGCACGCATTCAATTTATAAACATAAAACTGCGTCCGCAAGAAAGTCAAAAACCTGAACGGTATATTGAACTAATTAATTCAATTTTTGAGAGTAAAATATCTGTAAACACCTACTCTGATAAACACACAAGAATACAGACTTTGTATGGAAAAGGAACTGAAATCATACATGGTGACTTAGTAAACTTTACCGTACTTAATCCTGACCTACCAGCCTTTGATAGAGAAAATAATGAATTAAAAATGATTGTTTATGATCCGAAATTGGGTCCGAATGCAAAAACCTGTGCCTATTTTTTTGTGCCTGAATTTCACAAGTTTGTGATTATAAACCCCAGCAAAATATCCATTAATCAAATTGTGAAGTTTCTGGTGCATGCTTTGCCCGAAAAATTAAACGACAATGAAGAAGTGGATATAACCATAGAAAAGTCTTCGGATGCTATTGAAAGAATTATAAACTCCCATGCAAAATACTTAAAGGTGAGTTTATCGTACTCGAACAATGATAATAATAGTTATTGGGCGGCAGCTTTGGATGACGAATACAGGGACAATGGGATAAAGAGTGTGGAGGCAACTTACAAAGCTGACAAAAACAATCTATTTGATGTAAGTCAAACCAAAACCATCAAAGGGAATGTACTTCTAAGTCAATCAAATGGATATGTAGAAGCAAATATTATGGAGGATGATAAAATAGTTCATATCAATACAAATGATCATCCGAGAATTGAAAAAATTGCATTTTTCAATGACATTGCTCAAAGCGTGTTGGAAAAGGTAAAAGAGATATTCAATACACTGCTCTAGTATCTATGAACAAGGCAGATACAATGGGATTATCTGGATTAGTGTCCATATATCCACTCAAAAATCTTTGGGAATCAATTAAATGTCCCTTGCTAATTGATTTAGTAATATGGGCTCTAATACTAAAATTTGAAGGGGATATATATGCTCAAATCCAATTTCTGAGTGAAACAATACTGGCTGTAGTACCCAATATACTGGGGTTTATACTCACAGGATATACCGTAGTGGTAAGTGTAACCGAGAGCAGATATCTAAAAGCAATGGTTAAGCCTAATCCTGATAAAAACGTGAGTTTGTATCAAATTGTAAATTCGACTTTTGCAGCTGTACTTCTAGCTTTATGTACCACCTTGCTGGTGGGATTTTTATCGAATTATATGCTAAAAGCTAATCTGTGTACTGTCGCTTTTTTATCTGGTTACACGCATACGCTAAATGCTTTAACCCTCTTTGTGTTGATATTCTTGTTTTTGTATTCAATATTTGCCATTAAGGATGTGGTAATAAACGTATTTAATTTTGGTCAATTTATTAATTAGATAGAATCGAATAATAGTTGACAATTGATAGTTGACAGTTAGAAATATTTAAAAAATAGAAACTAATATGAAAAAATCAACCAATACATATCCCTTTTCAATAAGCAGTTTACTGCC
>JBAXAD010000098.1:0-12818 GCA_037142715.1 Paludibacter sp.
ATTTCTAATTTGCTACAAATCTACATAATATAATTGTACATAAAATTAGAAATCATTGATATGGGTTATTTTATCTGCCAAATGGATGAATTCATCAGTATAAAAATAAAATGATCTGATATGCTGATCAGATTCACCAGCCCAAAATCTTTGCAAGTTTTAAAGCTATATTTTCACAAATAAAAAACTCCCTGAACCAATGATCGAGGGAGTTTCATAAACTTAAGCAGCAGCAATCGTAGTTTTATCACTTACATCTTTGCCGTTGCTACGACGGGTAATTCGCGCTTTGAGTTGAGTTTTGTAATACGTTATCAAATCATTCATTTCATTGCTAGGTGTTGTATAATTAAGTTCATCATATTCCGAACTGCAAAATTCTAAAGCATCAATAATGCTATTAATGCTTGGTCGGTATCCCTAAGAATACTTACAGCATACACTTTCGTTACAGAAACATCATCTTCAGTTCTGAGTAAAAACTGACTACAAAATTGGGTATTCACGACTAGTATACTTGCTGCTTTTGTAAACAAACTTTACAGAAAGTATTGAATCACGCATTATCTTGTTACGGATTTTGAAAAAAAAGCGCTTAAAAAAAATAATATCATTAGGTTAGTAAAAATTCTCTTCGAAGCCATTTAGCAAGTATTCTTAGCATTTTATTAGCAGAATAATATAGTGGCTAAAAATGAAAGAAAGAAATCATACGGATTAGTGGAAGGGTTTTGAAATCTAATGGAATACCTTGCGTACGGGACAAATGTTGTGCAAATGACATAAAACAACAAACCCAATGACTGATTTTCAGTTCATTGGGTTTATTGAAAGTGATCCGGAAGAGATTCGAACTCTTGACCCACGCCTTAGAAGGGCGTTGCTCTATCCAGCTGAGCTACCAGACCATTGGCTTCAGAATTTTCTAAAGCGCTGCAAAAGTACCTTTTTTTTCCTAAAGGTGCAACAGTTTTATCGAAATAAGCCGAAAAACAGGGATTATTTGACGAAAAATCGCTAATTTTGCATGCTAAAATAAAAACAGACTAATTTAACATTAATCACAGAGATGAAGGTATTAAAATTCGGCGGAACATCCGTAGGTTCAGTCAATGGAATTCTGAGTGTAAAAAAAATAGTAGAGGCACAAAATGAGCCTGTTATAGTAGTTGTATCGGCACTTTCGGGTGTAACCGACGAACTGTACAAAATCGCAAATTTGGCCTGTACAGGTGATTTGACTTATCTTACACTTTATGAATTGATGGTGACGCATCATTTGGAAGTGATTGAAGGTGTGATTGCTAGCGACAAAAAGAATGAAGTAATTAGTCTGGTTGAAACTCAATTTACAGATTTGTCGAATATATTTCGGGGTGTTTATCTTATCAAAGATATTTCTACCAAAATTATTGATACAATTGTAAGTTATGGTGAAGTAATTTCCTCAATCATAGTTACTTCTGCCATCACAAATGCGGTTCACTTCGATGCTCGCACCTTTGTTAAAACTGAGAATCAGTTCAATAAGCACATTGTTGATTTTGAAAAAACCAATGAGCTAATCACTTTGAAATTTAATATATTACCACAAATATCTGTTTGTGGTGGTTTTATTTCTACCGATGCTAACACAAACTTTATTACGAATTTAGGACGTGGTGGTTCTGATTATACTGCTGCTATACTTGCGGCTGCTTTACGCGCATCTATCCTTGAAATTTGGAGCGATGTGGATGGTTTTATGACTGCCGACCCGCGCATTATCAATAACGCTTATGTAATTGAAAAACTGAGCTTTATTGAAGCCATGGAACTTTGTAATTTTGGTGCGAAAGTGATTTATCCACCAACAATTTTCCCTGTATTTCATAAAAACATTCCAGTTAAAATAAAAAACACCTTCAATCCAGAAGCCGAAGGAACCTATATCTCTCGCGAAAAAACGGATCAACCGTCTAAAGCCATTAAAGGAATTTCATCGATTAATGATACTTCTTTGATAACGGTTCAAGGGCTTGGAATGGTGGGCGTTATTGGTGTAAATCATCGCATCTTCCGTGTGTTGGCCAAAAATGGTATCAGCGTTTTCCTTGTTTCGCAAGCTTCATCCGAAAACACTACTTCCATTGGTGTGCGAAATGCAGATAGTGTGGTGGCTGTGGAGGCTTTGCGTAAAGAGTTTGCAAACGAGATTGCGCAAGGTGAAATCAATGACATATTCTCCGAAGATGATTTAGCAACGGTGGCCATTGTGGGCGACAATATGAAGCGTACTCCAGGTATTGCAGGTAAACTTTTTGGAACGTTGGGACGAAATGGTATTAACGTGGTGGCTTGTGCGCAAGGTGCTTCGGAAACTAATATTTCCTTTGTGACCGACAAAAAATCGCTTCGTAAGGCTTTGAATGTTATTCATGATTCGTTCTTTTTATCAGAATATCAAGTGCTTAACCTCTTTGTTGTAGGTATTGGTACAGTTGGTGGAAGCTTGCTCGATCAAATTAAAAAGCAACAACCCAAATTGATGGCTCAAAATGGCTTGAAACTGAATGTGGTAGGAATTGCATCGGAATTCAAAATGCTGTTTCAAAGAGACGGAATAGATTTGGACAATTACACGCTTGACCTCGATGCTAAGGGTGAAACGGTTTCTCCAGAATACATTTGCAATGAAATTCTGACCATGAATATCTTCAATTCGGTATTTGTGGATTGTACGGCTAGCCCTCAAATTGCGGGCTTGTATCAAACACTTATGGAGAATAATATTTCGGTGGTTACAGCTAATAAAATTGCTGCCTCTTCAGAATATGACAATTATTCAAATCTGAAAGAAACAGCACGCCGCCGTGGAGTGAAATTTCTTTTCGAAACCAATGTGGGTGCAGGTTTGCCCATTATCAACACCATGAATAGTTTGGTGAATAGTGGTGACCATATTCAAAAAATGGAAGCGGTTCTTTCAGGAACACTTAATTTCATATTTAATACCATCAGCACTGAAATTCCACTTAGTAAAGCTATTTTGATGGCCAAGGAAGCTCGTTTTGCTGAACCTGACCCTCGTATTGATTTGAGTGGCAAGGATGTAATTCGAAAATTGGTTATTCTTGCGCGCGAAGCAGGCTATAAAGTAGACCAGGAAGATGTGGTTAAAAACCTGTTTATTCCCGATAAATATTTTGCTGGATCTTTGGATGATTTCTGGAAGACTGTTCCTGAATTGGATGCTGAATTTGAGGAAAAACGATTGGCACTTGCAGCACAAGGAAAACGTTGGAGGTTTGTAGCTACCATGGAAAATGGAAATTGTAATGTGGGTTTGCAAGAGGTTGATACCATGCATCCTTTCTACGATTTACAAGGTAGCAACAATATTATTCTCATTACAACAGAACGTTATAACGAGTATCCAATGATGATAAAAGGCTATGGTGCAGGTGCAAGCGTAACAGCTGCAGGTGTATTTTCAGATATTATCAGCATTGCAAATATTCGATAAAAATCAATGATAAATAGACCAATAGAACACAAGAATCAAGAGCCAAGACAAAAAAGCCTGTAGATTAATGTTTTACAGATTATTATGTCAGATTAATTAATTCGTTGTATATTTTTTATTGCTCAACACGCAATTCAACTAAATGAAAAAAAACAGGGTTTTCATTTTCATACTTTTTTGCAGCCTTCTATCATGCGTCAAACAATCGCCACAACTGCCTTCAAACAAAGGGAATACGGGTGATGAAAATGTTGCTGCTTTGCTGGTGATAAATCAGAATTTGACTTTGAAAGAAGATAGCATTTTAGAGAAATTTGTCCAAAAAGAGATAGGCTACAAAAAAAGCGACTTGGGATTTTGGTACAAAATTCAGCAAACTGCTGCTGGAAAACTCATAAAAGACAAAGATAAATGTAAATTTTCTTATCAAATGGTATTTCTGAATGGAAAAGTGATTGAAAAAGCAGAAAAGCAAATTGTGATTGGTCAAAAACAAATTGTGGTAGGGCTGGAAGAAGGAATTAAACTAATGCACAAAGGAGACAGTGCCACATTTATTATTCCGTGGTATCTTGGGTATGGTCTGAAAGGCAATAATCCTACAGTGCCGCCTTATACTTCGCTTATTTATCACGTCAAAGTGAGCAGGTAATTAACTGTGATTCAATAAACTAGTATTTAGAATTGCCAATTATTCATTATTAATTACTTGTCTTTATTCTTAACTTTTAATTTCCGTAATTTTATCGGATATTTGTACAAAAATAAATTACCATAATGAAACGAATTTCTTATTTATTAATTATCGTCTTTTGCTCTTCTATCATTCTAAGTTCTTGTAATGATACCACTTATGCCAAAGAACTTCAAAATGAACAAACACTTATTGACAATTTTATTAATCGTAATAATATCAATGTGTTATCGAGCTTCCCCGCAAATAATGTTTGGGGTGAAAATGATTATGTGTTAACTAAATCGGGCTTGTACTTCCATTTGGTTAACCCAGGAGCTGGAACGGACACGCTGACATTGTCTAATACAATTACTCCTAGATATATCCAATATACTTTGGATGAAAATCCTGAAATAATTTCTGATTGGACAACCGTAGATTTGGCTAATCCTGTACCTTTTGTTTACGGAGAAAACATGAAGGTTTGTGCCGCATTTCATGAGGCTGCATCTTATATGAAACGTAACGATTCAAGAGCGATAATTATTGTTCCCTCGAAAATAGGTTTTTTTAATTATTACTCGGGACTAATCGGAAACAAAAGTGATGGTACTTTTGATTATTTATCTACCGTAACACCATTGAAATACGATTTTAAAATTAAATTTCAGAAATAGAAATTATTTCTGAAGATTAAATTTATATCATATATTAATAACTTTTACAAGCTCTAATTTAAAGAACAAGAAATTACAAATTCATCCATCCGCAGATAGATAAACTACAAACTTTTTAAGTATGACATTAATAAAATCAATTTCAGGAATTCGAGGAACAATTGGTGGTCCTGTTGGCGACGGATTAAATCCATTGGATATTGTTCGTTTTACCGCTGCTTACGCCACTCAAATCAAAGCAAGTAAAACTATAAATTCAAAGAAAATCGTAGTTGGCCGCGATGCTCGTATTTCCGGAGAAATGGTTAATCAGTTGGTTATTGGTACTTTATTGGGAATGGGCTTCGATGTTGTGAACATTGGTCTTGCTACTACGCCCACTACTGAGTTGGCCGTAACCATGGAAAAAGCTGCTGGTGGAATAATTTTAACTGCTAGCCACAACCCAAAACAATGGAATGCACTTAAATTATTGAATGAAAAAGGCGAGTTTTTAAATGCTTTGGAAGGTGAAAGTGTTTTGAAAATAGCTGCTGAAGAGAGTTTTATCTTCTCGGAAGTAGATGAATTAGGAAAACTGACTGAAGATTTTTTATATGCTAAAAAACACATTGACAGTGTATTGGCACTCGAATTGGTAGATGTGGAAGCCATCAAGGCTGCTAATTTCAGCGTGGCCATTGATTGTGTAAACTCTGTGGGTGGAATTGTTATTCCTGCACTACTCGAAGCATTGGGCGTAAACAAAGTTGAAAAGCTTTTCTGCGAACCCAATGGACATTTTCCACACAATCCGGAGCCACTGCCAGAGCATTTAACGGAAATCTCTGATTTGTTGAAACTTGGTAAAGCCGATGTTGGATTTGTTGTAGATCCTGATGTTGACCGTTTGGCCATTATTTGTGAAGATGGTAGCATGTTTGGCGAAGAATACACACTCGTTTCTATTGCAGATTACGTTTTACAACACACCCCTGGAAATACGGTTTCTAACTTGAGTTCAACTCGTGCGTTGAGGGATGTTACCATCAAACGTGGTGGCTCATACACCGCAGCCGCTGTGGGTGAAGTGAATGTGGTTACTGCCATGAAAGCAACAAATGCAGTGATTGGTGGCGAAGGCAATGGTGGTGTAATCTATCCTGCCAGCCATTACGGTCGTGATTCATTGGTTGGTATCGCCTTGTTTTTGACGCTTATGGCAAAATCAAAAATGACGGTTTCTGCTTTGCGAAAATCTTATCCTGAATACTTTATTTCTAAAAATAAGATTCAATTAACGCCGTCCATAGATGTTGACGGAATTTTAACTGTAATAAAAGGTTCGTACAAACAATATGAAGTGAATGACATAGATGGCGTGAAAATTGACTTTCCAACAGGATGGGTTCATCTCCGGAAATCAAACACAGAACCAATTATCCGTATTTATTCTGAGGCGGGCACAGCCGAACAAGCTGATGCATTTGCTCAAGCAATGATTGAGGAAATTAAAAGAATTGCCAACATTTAATTCTTTAAAACACACATTTCAAAAAAGCTTATTCTACAAATAGAATAAGCTTTTTTATTGGTGTAAACTACAACATTTGAGGAGATATGGAACAAAAAAAAACGAGCCATTTCTGACTCGTTTTTTTTTATTATCTTTCAGGTATTACCCACAACGTGAATATCCACAACTATTACAAGTTAAGCAACCTTCTTGATACACCAAAGTGTGTTGACCACATTCTGGACAAGGTTTTTCGTTGATTTGAGTGCCATCTGGTATGTACTTTTTCAAAGCACGCTCCACTCCCACTTTCCAAGTGTTGATGGATTCATTATCAAGTTGAAGTCCAGAAACCAACTTAATTACCTGGTCTATAGGCATTCCGTAACGCAACACACCCGAAATAAGTTTGGCATAGTTCCAGAATTCCTTATCAAATTTGTGCGATAATCCTTCTACGGTAGTTTTGTAACCGCGCTTGTTTGCAAACTGGAAATCATAACGTTTGTTTCCGCTATGGTCAACTGTTTTGATAATTTTACCCTCAGTAACGGTTTTAGGAAGCAAAATACCTTCTTCATCGTCTGCCAACCCAGTAAAAATTTCATAAGGTCTACCGTTTGATAATCCAACAAATGCAATCCATTTGTCCTTAGAGTTTTGGAAACGAACAACATCGCAATCCAATTCTTTTGGACGAATCAAATAATCTTCATTGTAGCAGAAGCAATGCTCCTTTTTGTCCTCTTTTTTCTCTTCTTTCTTTTCTTCAACAGCAATAAGAACACCAGTACGTGACCCATCGCGATAAACGGTAACTCCCTTGCAACCAACACGCCAAGCCTCTTCATATAACTTTCCAACCAATTCCTCGGTAGCATCATTTGGTAAATTGATGGTTACACTAATAGAATGATCCACCCATTTCTGAATGCGACCTTGCATTTGCACTTTCTTTAACCAATCAACATCGTTAGCCGTTGCCTTATAATAAGGTGATTTTGCAACTAATTCATCTATTTCTTCTTTGCTATATTTTTTTGTAGTAGAATAATTATTGGCTTCCATCCAAGTTACAAATTTATGATGGAAAACAACGTATTCTTCCCACGAATCGCCATTTTGATCTACAAAATCAACACGAACATTTTTATCGTTCGGATTCACTTTGCGTCTTCGGGTGTATACTGGCATAAATACTGGTTCAATACCCGAAGTGGTTTGCGTCATGATACTTGTGGTACCGGTTGGAGCAATTGTCAAACAAGCAATGTTACGACGACCATATTTTACCATGTCGTTATATAACTCTGGATCTGCTTCACGCAAACGTTGAATGTACGGATTGTTTTCCTCGCGTTTCGCATCGTAAACATTGAATGCACCACGCTCCTGCGCCATAATTACTGAAGAACGATATGCTGCCAAAGCTACTGCTTTATGCACTGATTCTGAAAAATCAGTTGCTTCATCAGTTCCATAACGGAAACCCATAGCCGCCAACATATCACCTTCGGCAGTTGTACCAACTCCTGTACGACGGCCTTGTGATGTTTTAATTTTTATTTTGTCCCAAAGTTGTAATTCGGTAGTTTTAATATCATCAGTTTCTGGATCTGATTTTATTTTCTCAATGATTTTCTCGATTTTCTCCATT
Organism: Paludibacter sp.; assembly: GCA_037142715.1. Taxonomy (GTDB): domain Bacteria; phylum Bacteroidota; class Bacteroidia; order Bacteroidales; family Paludibacteraceae; genus Paludibacter. The sequence goes on from JBAXAD010000098.1 coordinate 8,011, forward strand.
TCCAAATCGATGATATCATCCATAATTCGCTGAGCAAGAATGACATGCTTGTTGAATAATGCGAAATCGAAAGCGGCTTCTGGCGTAAATGGATTGTTGACGTACGAATACAAATTGATGGCCAATAAACGGCAGCTATCATAAGGACAAAGTGGAATTTCTCCGCAAGGATTGGTAGAAACTGTTTTGTAGCCTAAATCTGCGTAACAATCTGGAACAGATTCGCGTATAATAGTGTCCCAAAACAAAATACCAGGTTCTGCAGATTGCCATGCATTGTGAACGATTTTTTTCCACAAAGCATTGGCATCAATTTCTTTGGTGTACCAAGGCTCATTTGATAGCACTGGATATTGTTGGGTAAATGGCAAATTATTTACGGCTGCTTCCATAAAATCGTCGTGCAATTTCACGGATACATTGGCGCCCGTAACTTTACCCGACTCCATTTTTGCATCGATAAATGACTCTGAGTCTGGGTGTTTGATAGAAACACTTAACATCAATGCGCCACGACGGCCGTCTTGAGCCACTTCGCGGGTAGAGTTGGAATAACGCTCCATAAATGGAACGATACCGGTAGAAGTTAAAGCCGAGTTTTTTACAGGCGAACCTTTAGGGCGAATGTGCGAAAGGTCATGACCCACACCACCACGGCGTTTCATCAGTTGAACTTGTTCTTCATCAAGCTTGATAATAGCGCCATAAGAATCTGAATCGGTATCAAATCCAATAACAAAACAATTTGACAATGAAGCAACCTGAAAATTATTCCCGATGCCAGTCATTGGACTTCCTTGTGGAACTATGTATTTGAAGTTTTGAAACAACTCGAAAAGTTCATCTGGCAATAACGGATTCGGATATTTGTGCTCAATTCTAGAAATTTCTTTGGCCAAACGTCGATGCATGTCATCAGGAGTTAGCTCATACACATTTCCAAACGAATCTTTTAATGCATATTTGGTTGCCCAAACTTTAGTTGCCAAATCATCGCCTTTGAAAAACTCAAATGAAGCGAGGCGAATCTCTTCAGGAGTAAATGTTTTTGTTTCCACAAAAATAAATTGTTTAATTGGATTATTATTAGTGAATTATAATTTGAAAATCTTGTTCCAAAACCGACTACAATGTTAGGCATTATTTTTCAATTTGACAAGAAAAAATTTTATTTGTTTTCAACAATAAAATAGAAGTTTCTGATTTTAATTTCTATCTATCTAATAAACAACAAAATAGAAATTCAATTTTGAGAAATTATTTCCCAAAATAAAATTCATTCAAAATAAGGATTAATTATTAAAGAAAATGTAGTGAATGTAAAATTGAAATAATAGGCAGGAATAATAGTATCATTTTGATATTACTATTTAGTTATTTCACCATTTTCAACACGGAAAATAGTAGCATCCTGTCCTAATTGTTGTAGAATTAAATCTAAATGTTCGCGGTTGGTATCTGTAATAAATATTTGGCCGAAGGTTTCGCCCGAAACTAATTCAACAATTTGTTTCACGCGAAATGAATCTAGTTTGTCAAAAATATCATCGAGTAGCAGTAACGGTGATTTTCCATGTGTACGTTTCAGAAAATCGAATTGGGCTAATTTGAGCGAAATAAGATAGGTTTTGTTTTGTCCTTGCGACCCAACACGTTTGATAGGATAGCCATCCAGCATCATTTCCAATTCGTCTTTGTGAATGCCTTGGGTGGAATATCCAAGTATTCGGTCACGACCTCGGGTTTCAATCATGCGCGCTTTTATGTCATGCTCTTCATGCTGAGAATGATACGTCAGACTAATTTGCTCATTTCCGCCCGAAATATAGCTGTAGAAGTTTTGGAAAATTGGAATGAACTCATCAATAAACATTTTGCGCTGCTCGTAAATATACGAGCCATACAATGCCATTTGCTCTTCCCAAATATCAAGTAATGAGTCATCTATGGGAGTTTCTATTTTCAGCAAAGCATTCCTTTGCTTCAGCGCATTGTTATATTGGAGCAGTTGATTGAGATAAGTTTTATTAAATTGGGAGATAACACCGTCAACAAATTTACGTCGCTCATCGCTTCCTTCTGAAATCAAAACCGAGTCATCGGGCGAAACCAGCACCAATGGCAACAATCCAATGTGTTCGGAAAGTCGGTCGTACTCCTTCTTGTTACGCTTGAACTGTTTTTTCAAACGGGGCTTCATTCCGCAATAAATATCTTCGGTGGCATCACCAACTTGATATTTGCCTTGTATTAGACAGAAATCGGCATTGTGTAAAATATTTTGTGAATCAATTGAATTGGAATGACTTTTGCAAAATGAAAGAAAGTAAATAGCATCTAGTATATTCGTTTTCCCCATACCATTGTTACCAATAAAGCAATTTATTTTGGGTGAAAAAACCAAATCGGCCTCACGGATATTTTTGTAATTAAGTATGGATAGGGAATTTAGACGCATAAAGGAAGGTTATTGTTTTCTTATGCAAAAGTAGGAAATATTTGCTGACTTACAATTTATTTTATTAATATTTGAACGTTAAACATGAGGTTCCAACCAATAATAATGTCTTTATTAGAACGAATTTTGGTTCTTAAATTGTAACTTTGTGGCAAATTGATTATTTAAAATTGATGAAAAGATTTTCTACTTTTATTGCATTTCTATCTCTTTTTATATTGCAATCTTGTGTACCCGATAAAAAAGAAGACAAACACATAAAGGCGACTGTAAAGTTTAAAAGTGCGATAATTGTTGATAGTCATTATACTTTTAATGAGGCAATTGCAGGAATAAATGTTCCAAAAGAGATATTGAACCAATTGCAATTAATCAATGTCAGGTATTATTCATTGGATGGGAAAATTCATCAAGGACAAATACTTACTAATAAAATGATTGCGCAAGACTTGATTCAACTATTTGAATTTATTTTGTACAATCATTTTCCTATAGCTCATGCCATACCCATTGTAAAGTACCATCAAAATGATGATTTGTCAATGCAGGCAAATAATACTTACAGTTTTTGTTATCGAAATACCAGTTATTCAAAACATGCCACTGGAATGGCCATTGATATTAATCCATTTTTCAACCCTGTTCGTTGGAAAGCTGGATATGAAAACAGAATAGATAAACCGATTGGAGCGGTTAATAATCCAAAGATAGCAGGCACTTTTTATGTGCTACATCCTGTGGTTTTAAAGTTTAAAGAATTTGGTTTTCGGTGGGGACATAACTTTACTCGCAATTTCGATGACCATCATTTTGAAAAGTGATTTTTTAAGTCTTTATTTTCGAAATCACTTTCATATTGATATTTTTATTTGTAATTTTGCGTCAAATTTCAAAAATATACTACATTTATAATACATATTTTTTATTTTAATTGATTATGGCTAAAGTAACAAGAGAAGATGCACTTCTTTATCACTCTCAAGGAAAACCTGGAAAAATAGAGGTTGTTCCCACAAAACCCTACAGTTCGCAACGTGATTTATCCCTCGCCTATTCCCCAGGAGTTGCAGAACCTTGCTTGGAAATTGAAAAAGATCCCAACACCGCTTATGATTACACATCCAAAGGAAATTTGGTTGCTGTAATTTCAAATGGTACCGCCGTTCTAGGTCTAGGTAACATTGGGGCATTGGCAGGAAAGCCGGTAATGGAAGGTAAAGGTTTGTTGTTCAAGATTTTTGCAGGCATTGATGTTTTTGATATTGAGGTAAATGAAACTGACCCTGAAAAATTCATTCAGGTTGTGAAAGCCATTGCACCAACCTTTGGTGGAATAAATCTGGAAGATATAAAAGCGCCAGAATGTTTTGAAATTGAAGACAGATTAAAAGCAGAATTGGATATTCCATTGATGCACGATGATCAACATGGTACCGCAATTGTTTCATCTGCAGGGCTTATTAATGCTTTGGAACTTGTTGGAAAGAAAATTGAAGATATAAAAATTGTGGTGAATGGAGCTGGAGCTGCAGCAAATTCTTGCACACAATTATATATGATGTTGGGTGCAAAATTGGAAAACATCGTTATGGTTGATTCAAAAGGTGTTATCAACAAACAACGAACCGATTTGAATGCACGCAAAAAACCATTTGCAACCGATCGAACCATCACCACTTTGGCAGAAGCAGTTGTTGATTCAGACGTTTTTCTAGGACTTTCGGTGGCAGGAGTACTTACCAAGGAAATGGTTCGTACAATGAATGTAAATCCTATTGTTTTTGCTTTGGCAAATCCAAATCCGGAGATTTCGTACGATGAAGCAATGTCGGCAAGAAAGGATATTATCTTTGCAACTGGTCGTTCTGACCATCCTAATCAAATCAACAATGTATTGGGATTCCCATATATTTTCCGTGGAGCGCTGGATGTTAGGGCAAAAACTATCAACGAAGAAATGAAGCTGGCTGCTGTAAAAGCAATTGCCGAATTGACAAAACAAGCTGTGCCAGATGTAGTGAATGCTGCTTATGATTTAAAACGCATTAGTTTTGGACATGATTATATTATCCCAAAACCATTGGATCCACGATTGTTGACAATTGTTGCCCCTGCAGTAGCGCGTGCAGCCATGGAATCGGGTGTGGCTCGTATCGAAATTAAAGATTGGAATGCTTATAATGACAAACTTCGTTCGTTAATGGGCAATGACAATAAAATGTTGCGTCATTTTTACGATGCAGCCCGTCAGTCTCCAAAACGTGTTGTATTCTCGGAATCAAACCATATCAATATGATAAAAGCCGCTGAAATGGCTTTAGCAGAAGGTATATGTTTCCCTATCCTAATT
>JBAXAD010000099.1:0-12773 GCA_037142715.1 Paludibacter sp.
TTCACCAACCCTTCCTTCATCGCATCTTGCAATGCACGCCCTATTTCCTTCTCATTTCTATAAATATATGCACAATCAATATGTCGATAACCGATACGGATAGCCTCAATCACAGCATCATACACTTCATTTCCTTTTGACAGCCAAGTACCAAGCCCCAACATGGGCATTTTGTCACCATTATTGAAAATTGCTGTTTTCATTTCTTTATTTTTCAAATTTCAAATGCAAAGATAATTTATTTTGTTGAATTAAAGTCAGATAATATTTTGGTGATAACGAATCGAATTTACTTTTCAAATCCACTTTTCAAAAACTGTTTTTAATACAAAATAATATGACAAGAATTTTATAAAACATCAAAAAAATCCGTTATATAATACAGATTAGTTGCTACTTAATGATATCCGATTTACAAATCACATAATAAAAACGTCAAATTCATCCTTTGTACCTAGTTTTTAGTATAGTCTACTCTGTCATAATCTAGGGTTTATTCTAATGAATATATGAAATAATAACTCTAATTTTACTTTATACAAAAGAACAGTAAAACATTAAAAACAAAGCGTTTAAATAAAACATCAAACACAATTATAAATTTAAAAACTCCATATCATGAAAGCAATTATAATTTTTGGTTATATCATTGTTTCACTAAAGATTAGTGGTTTGTTATTTATTATTGCTAAGTTAATAACAAGTTTTTACAACAATTTTATCAGACAAAATAAAAGTCATTTAGATATTGGAAAATAAACCAAATGTGTTTTAAGTTTGATTTTAAATTTTACAAAGTAGAATTTGTATTTCGAGGGAAATTAATTCGTATTTTTGTGGCTGAAATGAACTATATCAACTCAATAGTGATTATAGCGATTAAAGAAGCACTTACATGATTAATTATATCAAATCTCAACCTCAAAAAGCACCTTCCAAAGGAGTTTCTGAAAATAGATATCAACTTACCGATTTTCTTCCAACCACCAAAAAAGAACTTGAACTCAGGGGCTGGGACGAAGTGGATGTGGTCATTTTTAGTGGCGATGCCTACATTGACCATCCTGCTTTTGGTACGGCCGTTATTGGTCGCATCCTCGAAGCACAGGGCTTGAAAGTAGCTGTGGTGCCGCAACCCAACTGGCAAGACGATTTGCGAGATTTCAAAAAAATGGGCAAGCCACGATTGTTTTTTGCCATCTCGGGTGGAAACATGGATTCGATGGTGAATCATTACACTGCCAATAAACGCTTGCGGTCCGACGATGCTTATTCGCCTGACGGACGTGCACACATGCGACCAGATTATGCCACCATTACCTATTCTAATATCCTCCGGAAACTTTTCCCTCAAGTACCGATTGTAATTGGGGGCATTGAAGCTTCGTTGCGACGGTTTACACATTACGATTATTGGTCGGATAAACTAATGCCTAGCATTTTGGTGGATTCAAAGGCCGATTTATTGGTATACGGAATGGGCGAAAAACCAATCCGTGAAGTGGTACAGCAACTGCTGGCAGGTAAAACATTTGCAGAAATGAACGACATTCCGCAGACCTCCATCATTGCCAAAGAAGTTCCAAAACATCCCAAATGGAAGGACATTACCTTGGTGTCGCATGACGTTTGCCTCACCGACAAAAAACTTTATTCTTCCAATTTTAAACACATTGAGCAGGAATCCAACAAATATGAGGCCGCACGCTTGCTACAAAAAACGGGTAACCGTTGGGTGGTGGTCAATCCGCCTTACAATCCATTGAACGAGGAGGAACTTGACGCTTCGTTCGATTTGCCTTACACCCGTGTGCCACATCCAAAATACAAAGGAAAGCCCATTCCAGCATACGAAATGATTAAGTTTTCGGTCAATTTGCACCGCGGTTGCTTTGGTGGTTGTTCGTTTTGCACCATTTCGGCACATCAGGGCAAGCACATTGTGTCGCGTTCCAAGGAATCCATTCTGAAGGAAGTGAAAAATATTACCGAAATGCCTGACTTCAAAGGCTATTTGAGCGATTTGGGTGGCCCGTCGGCCAACATGTACGGCATGAAGGGCAAAAAAATGCACATCTGCCATCAATGCCGGAAACCGTCCTGCATTTTTCCAAAGGTTTGCTTTAATTTGGATACCAACCACAGCGCATTGTTGGATATTTACAAATCGGTGGATAAAATCCCGGGTATCAAAAAGTCATTTATTGGTAGTGGCGTTAGATATGACATGTTGCTGAGCGATGCCAAAGATGCAGCTATCAATGAAAGTCACACCGAATATATGCGGGAATTGATTACCAACCACGTGTCGGGACGGTTGAAAATTGCGCCCGAGCATACTTCCGATGATGTGTTGAACATGATGCGGAAACCAAGTTTTGCGTATTTTGGTGAGTTCAAGAAGCAGTTTGAGCGCATCAACCGCGAGGCTGGACTGAACCAACAATTTATTCCGTACTTTATTTCCAGTCACCCCGGTTGCCACAACGAGGACATGGCAGATTTGGCCATTCAGACCAAAAAGTTTGATTTTAAATTGGAGCAAGTGCAGGATTTTACCCCTACGCCCATGACTTTGGCAACGGAAATTTATTATTCGGGTTACCATCCCTACACGCTCGAACCTGTTTTTACGGCCAGAGGAAAAGAAGAAAAACTGGAGCAACGCAAATTCTTCTTTTGGTACAAAGGCGAGTACAAAAACCAGATTATTCGTGATTTGAACAAGGCAAAACGACCAGATTTGTTGAAGAAATTGTTTGATAAATAACACATAAACGGCTGTCGGTAAACGAAGTACCTGACAGCCGTATATGTAAAATCACTTACCTATTCGTATAAACCGGTTTCAGCAAATCCAGCCTACTCAAATACTTTTTATATCTTTCAATTTCCGCAATGCGTTCCTCGTTCGATGTTCGCACCGGATTATAACTAATAAACGGCGGCAAAACCGTCATTCCCGCAAAGTAAAACACACCATGCTGCAACGGGAAAAGTATCGAATTGATATCGCCATTTGAGCTGTTTTCGGTGTATGTTTGCGCAGGACCGCCTGTGGTGAGGGTGGCGAAGGCAGTTTTGTTTTTGAAGCAACCGTTTTCATACACACCTTTTCCATTTCCGTACACAAATCCCATGGCAAAAACGCGGTCTACCCAGCCTTTCAGTATGGCGGGCATGCCAAACCACCACAGCGGGAAATTGAAAATCAGCACATCGCACCATTCCAATTTGTCCATTTCCGCTTTCAAATCCTCCACAAACCCATCGTTCTGATACGCTTGAAGCTGTTCGGTCTGATATTTGAAAAAATCAGTATTGGTCAATGCCTTGAAATCATTTTTCCCTCCCACAGGGTCAAAATTCATGGTGTAAAGGTCACTTTCCTTCACTTCATAGCCCACAGAAATAAAATATTCTTTGGCAATATCTTTTAAACTCGAGCAAAAAGAAGCCGCCTCAGGATGTGCATTTACTATTAGTACTTTTTTCATGATGGTTGTTGTTTAAAGAACCCCTAGCCCGCCAGCTGGCGGAGAATCGGAGTTACTATTGGTTTACATTGTTTTTATCTGTATTTATCAAAACAAAAAAATGGTTGAGTTTGAATTTTACAATACTTGTATAATTCTCCGCCAGCTGGCGGATTAGGGGTTCAAATTTGTTTTATCGACTCCTCTACTTCTCTAACAGGCAGGCCGCACACTTTGTTTTGGCAAACATAAATTGTCGTTTCGCCGGCCACTAATCTCCCCTCGAGCACCGATAAAGTACCTTCCGTTTTTCCGCCCGCCAGAAACACATTGGGCAAATAAAGCTTGTCAAATTCCTTTCTTTTCGCTTCGCAATGTTCCCCCACAACGGCCACTTCGAATGGTTCACTGGCCAACCAAGCCATCAAAATATCCCAATTGGCAAAATAAACGCCACCCGTCAAAGTGCTTTTCTGTACATTACCCAGCATTGTCTTGGCCATTTCAATGTAACTTTCGTTGTAAAAATAATGTCCCAGCACAAATAAGTTTTTAGCCATTGCCGAGTTGGACGACGGAATCACATTGTCCGACAATTCCATCTTTCGGGCTATCAATGATGCGTCCATATCCGAAGTGTAAAAGAACATACCAGAGATTACATCAAAAAAATGATTCAAGCAATAAATAGTCAATTGCTGTGCATTCGTCAGCCATTTTTCATCAAAAGTAGCTTGGTAAATGCCAATAAAAGCGTCAATCGTAAACGCATAATCGTCCAGAAAACCGTTGATGGTGGCCTTTCCGTTCTTGAAATTCCGATTCAATCTGTTATCGGTTGCTTTCAATTTCTGATTGATAAATTCAGCATTTCTCAGCGCCATTTCCAAATACTTTTCGTCATCAAAAGCCCTGTAAGCATCAATATATCCTTTTGTCATCAGCCCATTCCAAGCAGTCAGCATCTTATCATCCAATCCTGGTCGAATGCGATTTGCTCGTGCTTTCAATAATAGTTCTTTCGCTTCCAGAATGCATTCTGCCAATTCACTTTCAGAAATTTTATATTTGTCGGCAATGGCTTTATCACTGCCTTTTTTCAACAGAATATTCACGCCATCCTCCCAATTTCCTTCTTCGGTAACATTATAATAATCCATCATCAAATCCGCATTCTTGCCCAGCACTTCCTTCATTTCATTCGCTGTCCACACATAAAATTTCCCTTCCACGCCTTCGCTATCGGCATCCAACGACGCATAAAATCCACCTTCTTCCGAAGTTAATTCACGCTCCACAAACGCCAAAGTTTCGGTCACAATGGTTTTATAATATGGGTTTTTAGTTTGCTGATAAGCTGCAGAATACAAACTCACCAATTGGGCATTGTCATACAGCATTTTCTCAAAATGAGGCACTTTCCATACTGCATCTGTAGAATAGCGCGAAAATCCACCACCAATCTGGTCGTAAATACCGCCATCCGCCATCTTGTCCAAAGTTACCGTTAATGCTTTCAATGCATCAGCATTTTGTGAAACATGATAATAGTGAAGCAAAAACTGATAACCAACCGGCAAAGGAAATTTTGGAGCTCGATTATGTCCGCCTTCCACGTAATCAATATCGCTCTTCCAGTTGTCGAAAATTTCATGTAAGTTGCTCAAGTTGTAATCCTGTTTTTCCGCATCATCAACAATCATTTCGCTGCTTTGAATGCCCTGCGTAAGTGTTTTGGCCTGATGTTCTGCCTTTTCGGGGTTTTGAATCACAAAGTTGGAAACTTGCGCCAGCATATCCAGCCAATTCGTTTTCGGAAAATAAGTACCTCCCCAAATTGGGCGACCGTCAGGTAAAGTAATGCAATTCAGCGGCCAACCACCTTGTCCGGAAATCAACTGTACAGCATTCATATACACTTGGTCAATGTCGGGGCGTTCCTCTCGGTCCACTTTTATGCAAATAAAATTGGCGTTCATGTAGTCGGCAACTTCTTCGCTTTCAAAACTCTCGTACTCCATCACGTGGCACCAGTGGCAAGCCGCATAACCAATGCTGATAATAATTAATTTGTGCTCAAATTGTGCTTTGTCCAGCGCCTCCTGCCCCCAAGGATACCAGTTTACAGGGTTGTGCGCATGTTGCAATAAATATGGACTGCTCTCGTGAATCAGTTGGTTGGTATGTTTATATTCTGTAGAATTCATTTTCTCTGTTTTTATTTTAGAATAAAACGGTATAAGAACAAAAAGGTTTTTTTGAAGGAAATTTATTTGAAGTTTCATGAGGGGACACATTAACTAAGATAGTTGTTCATCAGGAGTGTGAATCTTTGTACTTCAAATAAAATAATTGCACACTTGACATCAAAATGTGTAATTATTTTCTATTTTTGTGCTGTCATAAATTGAAAGCAAAAAAACACACATACATGATTCAGGAAAATTTTATCCGTTTATTCGAAGATGGATTTCGCAAAAACTGGGAACTTCCCGGTTTTACCGATTATGGTGAAAACAGAACATTGACTTATGAAGATATTTCCCGCAAAATTGCAGAATTGCATATTCTCTTCAACCAATGCCACCTGCAACAAAACGATAAGGTAGCACTCATTGGGCGCAACAATTCCAATTGGGCAATAACCTATTTGGCCACTGTAACTTACGGCGCCATTATCGTCCCCATACTTCAGGATTTCAATCCCAACGATGTGCATCATATCACCAATCATTCGGAGTCAAAACTATTATTTGTCGGCGATTCAATCTGGGAAAATCTAGAAGAAGAAAAATTCACGAACTTAAAAGCGGTTTTTACTTTGACCAATTTTAGCTGCATTAGTCTATTGAATCAAGCAGTGAAATCCTCCGAAGAAAAAGAAGTTGATGAAGTAAATGATAATTTGGACATTTCATTGCTTCATTTTGATACTATCAACAAGCTTTTCAGCCAGAAGTACGAGCATGGCTTTCATCGAGATTGTGTGCGATATGCCGACAAATCGAATGCGGAGATAGTTTCTATAAATTATACTTCGGGTACTACGGGCTTCAGCAAAGGTGTAATGACAAGTGGAAATGCTTTGGCAGGTAATATCACATTTGGTTTTCGTACCAAACTGGTGGCACCCCAGTACCGTATTGTGTCATTTTTACCCTTGGCACACGCTTATGGCTGTACTTTCGACTTTCTTACGACTTGCTGTTCGGGATGTCACATTCATTTTATTGGCAAAACTCCATCGGCCAAAATTCTACTAAAAGCTTTCGCTGAAATTAAGCCAAACGTAATTTTTTGCGTTCCCTTGATTATTGAGAAAATCTATAAAAAGCAGATTCAACCCATGCTTGCAAAACCCACCATGCGATGGGTGTTGAGTATTCCGTATTTGGATCAAACCATTTTGGGTCAGATTCGCAAGAAACTAGTGGATGCATTTGGAGGTGAATTTTCGGAAATTGTGGTTGGTGGTGCACCATTAAATGCAGAAGTTGAAGAGTTTTTCATCAAAATAAAGTTCCCATTTACAGTTGGTTACGGCATGACAGAATGCGCTCCACTCATTAGTTATTCCAATAATAAAGATTTCGCTCCCAAATCATCTGGAAAAGTGCTGGATATTATGACTGCCAAGATTTTGCAACCCGATGCTGAAACTGGTGTGGGTGAAATTTGTGTTCGTGGCGAGAATGTTATGCTCGGTTATTTCAAAAACCCCGAAGCTACTGCTCAAATTCTTGATCAAGACGGCTGGCTTCACACTGGAGATTTGGGAACAATAGATGATGACGGCAATATTTTTATTCGCGGTCGCAATAAAACTATGATTTTGAGTGCCAGCGGACAAAATGTTTATCCCGAAGAGATAGAAGCAAGGTTAAATAACATGCCTTACGTGATGGAAAGTTTGGTTATTGAGAACAACGGCAAATTAATTGCGTTGGTTTGTCCCGATTATGAAGCGGTAGATTTAGAGCATGTAGATCAAAAACAGCTTGAAGTATTGATGGAGGAAAATCGAAAATTACTCAATACTATGGTTGCAGGTTATGAAAGTGTTGCCAAAATTAAGCTTTACCCACACGAATTTGAGAAAACTCCCAAGAAAAGCATTAAAAGGTACCTTTATTCAACAAATATTCAAAACGGCAAATAGGCTGATAATGAGCAATATAAAATACAATTATTGTTATATAAAAATATATTGAAAAAAAGTCGACAATTATTAATGTAGAATAGAAAAAGGATGTATCTTTGCAGCGATTTTGAATAGCAAAATTAACATGTTAAATTATTAAAGGTTTAAAGTAATGAAAAAAGTAATTTTATTTTTTGTGGTAGCTATGGCTTTCGCATCTTGCTCTCCTAAGAAAGCTGAAACAGCTCCTGCAGTTGATTCTACCGTTGTAGCTGTTGATACAGTTGCTGCAGTTGACACCGTAGCTGTTGCTGACACTACAGTTGCTAAAAAGTAATTTGTAACGTAATTTATTTACGTAATAAAAGTCTGTTGGAATCTCTAACGGACTTTTTTTATGTTGTAAAATCATGTTTTTCTCATCATTGCTAGAAAAAATGGTTGAAAAAGCAAGAAAAAGACTTAAAAATGCAGCAAATTGAAAAAAAATTAAAAATAAACCGATAAATACTAATGCAGAATAAAAAAATGATGTACCTTTGTGTCGATTTTGAATTGCAAAACAAACATGTTAAATTTTAAAAAGAAAAAGTAATGAAAAAAGTAATTTTATTTTTTGTGGTAGCTTTGGCTTTCGCATCTTGCGCTCCTAAAAAAGCTGAAACAGCTCCTGCAGTTGATTCTACAGTTGTTGCTGTTGATACAGTTGCTGCAGTTGACACCGTAGCTGTTGCTGACACTACAGTTGCTAAAAAGTAACTAAAGCTATTGCATTAAATTTGCAATCAGTTTAAGTCCGTTATTTAGATAACGGACTTTTTTTATGAGATAAAACGTCGAATCCATGCATTTTTTGTACCTTTGTAGACCAAAAAATTAAAAAATTGAATATGTTAAGAATAGCAGTACAAGCAAAAGGTAGATTATACGAAGAAACCATGTTATTATTAACTGAATCGGGTATAAAACTCGAATCGGGAAAACGTCTTTTATTATTGCCATCACGCAATTTTCCATTGGAAGTTTTATTTCTTAGAGACGATGATATACCACAATCGGTGGCGGATGGTGCTGCAGATATAGGCATTGTTGGTGAAAATGAATTTGCAGAAAAGAAAAAAAATGCCATTGTTATCAAACGGTTGGGATTCAGCAAATGTAGACTATCATTGGCCATACCCAAAGAAGTTGATTATACCGACATTTCGTGGTTCAATGGAAAAGTTATTGCCACCTCCTACCCTGTAATTTTGACTGATTTTCTGCAAGAGAAAAATGTAAAATCAGATATTCACGTAATAACCGGTTCAGTAGAAGTTGCACCAAGTATTGGATTGTCGGATGCTATTTTCGACATTGTAAGTTCTGGAAGCACATTGATTACCAATCACTTGAAAGAAGTGGAAGTGCTAATGAAATCGGAAGCTTTATTAATTGCCAATCCGTCAATTTCGGAAGAGAAACAAGCCATACTCGACGAATTACTTTTCAGAATTGAGGCAGTTCAGATGGCTGAAGGAAAAAAATACGTACTAATGAACGTGCCTACCGAGAATATTGATAAAATAATTGAAGTGCTTCCAGGTATAAAAAGTCCAACTATTATGCCTTTGGCCAAAGAAGGTTGGAATTCTTTGCATGTGGTGATTGAAGAGAAAAAGTTTTGGGATATTATCGGTAAGCTAAAAGCATTGGGCGCTGAAGGAATTTTGGTTGTTCCTATCGAGAAAATGATTTTGTAAATAAATCGTGTATCCATACAATTTAATTTTCAAATCAGAATTGACATTTAGCTATGAATCTATGTATTGATCAAGGAAATTCGAGTACCAAAGTTGGTATTTTCGACAACGATATACTTCATGAATTATTTGTATATGAGGTGTTTAATACAAATGAAGCATGGAAATTAGTGAGTAATTTTTCGATAGATAATTGTATTATTTCTAGTGTGATAAATGAAAACAGAGAATTGCTTGATGTTTTAAAAAGTAATTCTAGCAATTTCATTAGTTTATGTCACAATACAGCCATTCCAATTGAAAACAGGTATGAAACACCTGAAACTTTGGGTAATGACAGATTGGCGGCTGTTGTTGGAGCAGCTTATTTAAAGCCCAACAACGACGTTTTGGTTATTGATGCTGGTACTGCTATTACTTATGATTTTATTGATGCCAATGGCGTATATTGGGGTGGAAATATTGCTGCAGGAATTAATCTCAGATTACAATCATTGCACGAATTCACTAAAAAATTACCTTTGGTTGAAATAACAATTGAAAGTCCTTTGATTGGTAACAATACAAAGACAGCTTTAATTTCAGGAGCGTTGCATGGGATTGTTTTCGAGATGGATGGCTATATTACTAGCTTAAAGACTAAATATCCACAACTTTCTACTTTTTTAACAGGTGGTAGCACTTTTTACTTTGATACAAAATTAAAAAACGCCATCTTTGCAGAAAAAAACTTAGTGTTAATCGGGCTCAACCGTATTCTTCAATATAATGTACAAAAATAAAGTTTTCCTTCTCGTACTTTCGGCATTCTTTTTTGCTCAATTCACTAACAGTCAGAATAATACAAATTCACCCTATACTCGTTTCGGGTATGGTGATATAAGCGACAACAACTCAGGTGAACAAAGGGCCATGGGAGGAGTTTCAGTGGGTACTCGATCACATTTCAGCATCAACAACGTAAATCCAGCTTCGTACAGCGTGGTTGATAGTATGACTTTTATGTTTGATATTGGAAGTTCGGCTCTTATTTCACGATTTTCGGACGGAACAAAGACAAAAGCCACTACGAATGCAAATTTAGAATACATAAATATGCAATTCCCTTTATCAAAATGGGTGGGATTTAGTGCAGGATTATTGCCTTATTCTTTTTCAGGATATACTTTTAACACTTCAGGTAGGACTACTATCAAATCGAGCACAACTATACCTGACACTATTTCATACTCAAAATACTATAATGGGTCAGGAGGCTTTAGTGAAGTTTACACAGGCGTTTCAGCCAATTTATTCAACCATGTTTCGGTGGGTATTAATGCTTATTACATGTTTGGTAGTCTTAACAATTACCGCTCGATAACTTTCGGAAGTTCAACAGATTACACTGGCGCTACACAGATAAATTCTAAAACTGCCAAAAACTTTCGTTTTCGTTTAGGTGCTCAATTTTATAACACTTTTTCCAAAAAACACGATGTAACTTTGGGTCTTATTTTTGAACCAAAAGCTAAATTGAATGGTGACTATTCTCAAATAACCACAGGAGTAAGGACTGATACAACCTTTAACTCATCTACCAATACAGATTTCGAACTTCCAATGATGTATGGAATTGGATTGAACTATAATTACGACAAAAAGATTTCGATTGGATTGGACTATACAATGTATGAATGGAAGAATGCAAAATTCTATGGATTGACTGATACTCAAAGCAGTTTAACCAATAGATCAAAATTAGCTATTGGAATGGAGTATATTCCAAATTTACGAGGAAGAAAATTTTCAGACAGGATGAGATATCGTGCAGGATTTAACACGAGTGATGCTTATTATAAAGTAGACGGAGTTGCTCCAAATAAAAACTATGGCGTAAGTTTGGGATTCGGTCTGCCGCTGCACAATAGCAATACGGTTGTAAATGCTACTTTTGAATATGGGAAGATTGGTGGCGTGAGTAAACTAAATGAAGATTATATGAAATTTACTTTCAATGCCGTTTTCAACGAAAACTGGTTCTTTAAACGTAAACTTTAAAAAATAAACTAATTCAATTTACGAACTGAAGTAATCCATTTTGAGAACAATCTCCAAAATAAAAATATATGAATTTAGCATTACAACTGCCTTATCAGTAGTTGTTTTGCTTTTTTTTATAGTGTCTTGCAGCAAAGAAAAAGTGGATAAAATTGGAGCAATTAAGGACAGAGCAGCCATGCCGATGGTTCATGCCACCGACATTACCACTTTAATTTCTGACTCAGGAGTAACGCGATATCGGATTACAGCGCCATGTTGGGACGATTTCGACAAATCTGCTCAGCCATATTGGGAGTTTAAAAAAGGGATTCATTTCGAGAAATTTAACACCGATATGAAAGTCGATGCAAATATCCACAGCCTTTATGCTCGGTTCAACAAGAATGAGCAGATTTGGGAATTACGCGGCAAAGTAAAAGCAATTAACTTAGAAGGAGAGCTTTTTGAAACCGAGCAAATGTTTTGGAATGAGCGTCAAGAACGAATTTATTCTGATAGTTTGATTAAAATTACTCAAGCTACTCATATTATCACCGGCATTGGTTTTGAGTCCAATCAATCCATGACTAAATATCTCATTAAAAAACCACAAGGGATTTTTCCCATTACCGAAAATAATGGTGCTGCAAGTCCAAATTCTCCAGCAGCAATACCTGTAAAAAAATAGGCCTCAATTGAGTTAGAAATAAAAGGACTTTAAACTTTTCAATCAAACGGGCTAACTAGCTATTCATCAACTCATCATACGTTCGCTTTCCTTTTAAATAGTACTCCAATACCACACTTTTCTGGAAAATATTTAGCTGATTATCATTGGTGGCAAACAAAATATTTTCCTTCCGCTTTTCTGCAAAATTTGGCTTCATCCGTTTGTAATCATTTCTAGCTCTAAAAACGCTCCATGCATTTTTGGGTTTTCCTGTTATAAACAACTGTAAAGCAGCAGCATAATCGAAGAAAAAACGCCAAAACATAATTTTATTCAACAAATGAGTGGGTAAGTTCTTATATAAAAGCAATAAATTGTTCCTGAAATTAAGATAGGTTTTGTGTGGGCTTTCTGTATTTAATGTTCCTCCGCCAATGTGGAAAACAACACTTTGGGGAATACACACAATGCGGAAAGCTCTACTTTTCAGTCGCCAGCACAAATCAATTTCTTCCATGTGCGCAAAAAAATCATCATCGAGTCCGCCTACTTTCCAATATAATTCAGACCGAACTAGCAAGCATGCACCGGTAGCCCAAAAAATGTCTACAATACTATCATACTGACCTTTATCCTCCTCCACGTTACCAAAAATCCGCCCACGACTAAACGGAAAACCAAAACGGTCAATATATCCACCAGCAGCTCCGGCATGTTCAAAA
>JBAXAD010000100.1:0-12733 GCA_037142715.1 Paludibacter sp.
ATCGACATGTACAACTATTATAACAAATACATCATTAAATAATTTCAATTACTTAGTTGGGTTGAAAATTGAAACATTTCATTGTAATTGGCTGCAAATTCTTTTTAAATTAGACTTGTTGAGCAAAACAAGTCAAGAATAGCAAAATGATATACCGCCTTAATTATCAATGTATTTTTGTACAAATATAAGGCTAGAAAACACACAAAGTTTGTATTATTTTGCCTTAGCATTATACTATTCTACTAAAATTAAACTGCCATAAAAATGAGCAACTTGACTTTTGATTTATCAAACAAAAAGCCATAAAAAAGGGCAGCGTATCACACGCTACCCTAATCAATTCAATCTACCTTAAAATCATCTATCTAATTATCAATTTTTGAATTTTTACACCTTGTTCTGACTTCACTCTTACCAAGTAAATACCACGATTCAAGGAAATTACAGCTCCTGCTGAAATATTATTTTGAGTATGAATCATTGCCCCAACTGTGTTATAAACTTGTAATGAGGTTACATTTTTTAGCACTTCAATATTATGATCCGTAACGTTTATGATTCCACCTTCAATCAAATCATTAATACCAGTAGAAACCTTAAATGTAGCTGTTAAAGTTCCAGCACCAGGAATTGTACAGGTAGCAGCGGTAGAAACTACATTTGTTCCATCGCTCCAACCATCAATTACATAACCAACAGCGGGAGTTGCGGTAATCGTACTTCCTTTCAAGTAAGTACCTGAAGCGGGAACTGTACCGTTGGCACCTGCTACCAAAGTTACTGCCACAGGTTTCACCATTGTATTGTTGGCAGTGCCACTATTCGACAAATAAATATCATCAATAAATGAATGATAGTCAGTGGTTAGAATATAAGAACCACCACCAAATTCGTTCATCTTAAAGTACCATGAGAAATAATTGATACTTGCAGCTGACATAGCTTTAAGGTCAAACACATAATCGTGCCATACACCATCTACAAATTGTCCAGCAGTTACTCCAGTTGTTGGATAACCAATTTTTTTATTTACGGTGGTTACTGTAGAATCCGACCTACCATCAGCTTGGAAAGAAAAACCACCTAGTTCTGGGGCTACAGCTACAACTCCTGTAACTACACGGTACATTTTAACGTGTAAATACTGAAATTTCGCACTTGGGCCAACAGTTATTTTTTCAAATGGTACTCTTGGACCTGCATAGTTTTTACCTCTTGCATCCCAATTCCATTTACCTGCTGATGCTGATGAATCACCATTCAACACTGTGTTAGCCTCTTGAGGTGTAAAAGTACCGTAGTTACTAACTGTCCAAGTGGCTAAATTTGAATCGTCAAAAGTATCAATAATTTCATAGTTTGCACCAGCACTGCGGGTAGTCACTGTAACCATACCAAGTGGGGTCTCAGCTCCACCAGCATCAAATGAAGATACGTTAAACGTGTATTCAGTAACTGGTTTTAAGCCTGTAATGGTTTTGCTAAATGTGGTAATAGGTGCAACTAGTGTTGTTGCAGGAATTGTTGCAAGAACGAGATTGTTTAAACCTAACACTTTATAGCTAGCTGCCAATGGATCGGCTGTCCAAACAACATCTACGGTGGTAGCTGTCCTAATTCCAGTTACGGCAGCGCTAATTGACATACTAAATGTCATGCAAAAAGCGACGAAGAGTAGTAATTTTGTTTTCATTTTGTTTTTAAATTTGAAGTTAAATAATTGATTTGTTTTCTATGTACAAAAATAGTGGTTGAAATAGATGCTAGTTGGTACTATTTTGCTTAGTTGTTGTATTATTTGTTTATTTCTTGTTTTTTCAAATTACAATAAAGGTAATTACAAAATAGGTAAGCACAACTAATACCACATCAAAAAAAACAGATGCTTCTGTTTGAAAATATTTTCATTCCATTAAATTGTAATGCATATACTTAAAAATATCATCCTAAATAAGTTAACGAACTATACTATAAAATACAGTTTTAGATACCAAGCAACCATAAACGCCTGCTAATAAAAGCAATATCCAAACACCATCGCCTATGGGCAAACTTCCACTCGGTTCACCTGGAGTGCTACCACTTCCAATTTTTTTTTGATCCTTCTTTTCCTGAAATGTTAGTTGTGGCAAATGCTTTTTTGGCTGCCAATGCCGGTGTTGCACGTTTTGAGCCCTGTTGGGTCGTCATGGCCACTTCGGCAGCGTGGGTGTCCAATAAAAGCATCACGTTGATGTCAGATTTTGTAGGATTTTGAGGATTAGAAATATATTGTACATTTCCAATACCATAAGACTGATTAACATAAGCGGCATAATTGCCACCATTATTCGTTTGGCTCTTGATGGTATTCTTATTCATGTCCTGCACATCCACCTGACCAACTCCGGTTGACGGAAAATCGGGATTGGAAGCCTCCACATTATTGGCTGTTGAAGTACTGCCCATTTTGAAACTGGGCAAAGAAGTTCCTGTTAAATTGGAATGATTTTCCTCTGAAGAAAAATCAGAAGCAATTGATTTCAGATTCCTTGACATCGAATTGTGGGATGAAGGAGCCAATTGTCCATAACTGGCCGACATATTGGTTTGCTCCATTAGTGACCCGAAAAACATGAAAGCATATACGGCCGCTCCCAACACAATGGCAAAAAGTAGCAGTATTCCTGATTGATTTGTTTTGTTACTCATAGTATTATAGTATTTTGCAAATAAGGATTAAACTCATCCGATGACTTTGAAGTCATCGGATGAGTGTGATTTATTTAAAAACTTGAGGGAGTATTAAAGAATAACTTTCTTGGTCCAACTGTTTGCACCATTCTGAAGTTGAATTGTATACATACCGCTGGCGTTCAATTTTAACTCCAAGGTATTGCGGTTTGCGGTTTTATTGGCCACCATGCGCCCAATGGCATCAAATACGCGAACAGAAGTATTGGCAGTTAGATTGGTAATTGTCAATTTACCATTTACAATTGAAAAAACTGCTTCTCCAAAGTTATTATCACCCACAATATTGTCGGTAGCTACACGTTGCGCAGTGATGGAGAAACGAGTTGTGGTTGCACCTGCATCGGCAGTAAAACTGTAACTGCTGGCCAACAAGTCGGTTACGGCAGACGTTTTGCTATCGGTAAGCCACAAATGCGACAAGCTTGGTGCTTGCGAAGGGTCGGCAATACTGATGGTGCTTTTTCCTCCAGATACCGTTGAAAATCCAATCGGCAAGTTATTCACGCTGTTCAACGGCAATCCGTTGTAGGCATAGTTTACGCCACCCAAAATACT
Source organism: Paludibacter sp. (assembly GCA_037142715.1). GTDB lineage: Bacteria > Bacteroidota > Bacteroidia > Bacteroidales > Paludibacteraceae > Paludibacter. Next base: position 3,295 of record JBAXAD010000100.1, read on the forward strand.
GTAAAGTTGTGTTCCTGTACCGGACCATTTCACAAAGTCCTGTCCTATTTGATAAGATGTACTTTGGTCATTGTCCATAATCAAGCCCGTGAAATCGCTGCCACTTGGGCTGGTCACATTCAGCTGCACCAAATCCGACAAACTTGCAGCCACTGCACTACGTACTCCCTGACGACCCGCCAACGTGAATGTCAAGCCACTGGTTTGAAGTCCAGCATCAGCTTGCACAAAGTAGGCCGAGAATGGATTGACAGAAATTGGAAGATTATGGAACGTACTTGAATAAGTTGTATATTGGTCGGTTCCATTGGAAACCAACATATATGGCACGTTAGAACCGGAATTGGCGTTATATTTACTCAAGTAGGGTTGTCCTACTAAATTCCATCCATTGTTAGTAGCTGCCAAAGATCCGGTATGATAAGTAACTGGAATAGAACGTGCATCAGCTTCACTGGCCACAACACTAGGATTAAGCGGGAACGACAATTCTTTTTCATACGTTCCACTAATCAGTGTTTTCAGACCAAAAATATAACCTTGGTTGGCATTGAGCTTAAAGCCAATGGGTTCAGAAGTATAATCGGCACTTGTTAATGCTACCCAGTTTGTACCTGTACCATTGATGGCACGATTATGGCCATCATAATATTTGATAAACCAATCGGTTCCCAAAACGCCGACTGGATTTCCATCTGACAATCTGATTTCCGAAATACGCACATCGCATGGGAAAGCCATAAAGTACCATTTCAAGTCGTCCATGGTTTTCAAGTATTTAATGGTACCTGTAACAGTCATTGCATTTACAATTTTGGCACTGAAAGAAGAGGTTTGATCGGCTTTCAGGGTTAAATCTTTCACCGTAAGCGTATTTGTCAAATCAAGTGCAGCTCCTTTGGACACCACTAAATCAGCAGTAACACCCAATGTGCTTGTCAAAGCAAGTACCGAACCCGACCCAACAGTTATACTATTTACCGTTTTGGGAGCATCTACTGTTAACGTGATACCAGCACCTGTAACGGTTACATCACCTGTAGTGCCTGTGATTACGCCTGCAGTACTGTTACTTGTAACCGGAATTGTAGTTGCCGCTGTAAAGTTGGCAACCAATGTTCTATCTACAGAAGCATTGAATGAAGTAAGCGTTGCACTTGTAGAAATTGGTGAACCGCCATCTGTCCAATTGACAAAGCGATAACCAGCATCCGCTGTGGCAACAAGTGAAACGCTTGCACCATCATCTTTTGTACCTGAGCCAGTTACGCTTCCGTTTGCAGCTGTTGTTGATATTGACCAAGTTTTGATAAAGTTGGCAACCAAGGTTCTATCTGCTGTAGCAGTGAATGAAGTAAGGGTGGCACTGGTAGAAATATGATTTGTACCTTCAGTCCAATCCACAAAGCGATAACCAGCATTGGCTGTGGCAACAAGTGAAACACTTGCACCATCATCTTTTGTACCTGAGCCTGTTACACTTCCGTTTGTTGCAGTTGTAGAAATTGACCAAGTTTTGATAAAGTTGGCAACCAAGGTTCTATCTGCTGTAGATGTGAATGAAGTCAGCGTTGCACTGGTAGAAATATGACTTGTACCTTCAGTCCAATCCACAAAACGATAACCAGCATCGGCTGTGGCAACAAGTGAAACGCTTGCACCATCATCTTTTGTCCCTGAGCCTGTTACACTTCCGTTAGTTGCCGTAGTGGATATAGACCATGTTTTGATGAAGTTGGCAACCAAGGTTCTATCTGCAGATGCAGTGAATGAAGCCAGCGTTGCATTGGTAGAAATATGATTTGTACCTTCAGTCCAATCTACAAAACGATAACCAGTAGAAGGTGTTGCAGTAATCGTAGCAGTATTAGTTCCTTTTACATAACTTCCTCCACCTGCAACGGTTCCACCTATTCCTGCAGTGGCAGTTATTGCAACTGCTTCAAATTTTGCTGTAAGTGGAGTTGAATTATTGCTCAAATAAATATCATCAATATATGACAAACAACCTTGTCCTGTTGTAAATGCTATTGAATTAGGTCTAACAATAATTGAATAAAATGTTTGTGCACTTAAAGATGAAACAGTGGATAAATCATATACATAATCGACCCATGCACTCAGACCTCCAGAAATTGATGAATATGATTTTGTTAAGCCACCTGTAGCGAGTTCAGGATGATCCTTACAATTTGAAAGTGTCACAACAAATGGTTGCTGCGGAAGTGTGAGAAGTGCATCAGCAGTTCGATACATCTTAACATGCAAATACTTGTATGGACAACCTGTACCAGTAGTAATACCTTCGTTTATTCCATTAAGGCCGGCATAATCTGCAGAATTCGTTGCATGCTGAAACTTTACGCAATTTGTGGAACTATTATATCCTCCTGTCAACGGGTTTGTAAAAGGAATAGTAATTGTTCCATTATTACTTTTTGTCCATGGTCCAGATGCATATACTCCAGATTCAAAATCATCTAATAGTTGATAATTAACTCCTGCAGTTGTTCGGCGAGTACTAACTGCTACAGATGCACTCTTTGGTGTTTCATTTCCAGATGCATCAACGCCAACAATTGAGTAGGTATAACTTGTATTAGTTGACAAACCTGTAATTGTTGCTCCAAGTCGGGATGTAATAATAGAAGAAATTGTAACAATTCCAGAGCCACTAAAACCTGCTAAAGGAAAAGGAATAGTTGTAGCTGATATATTATCTTGCACTAAAGTAACCCCTGAATAAACTCTATATTTAACTGCATTTGGTATCGGTCTGAATAGAATATCTACTGCATCGGTTGATGTTCTTGAAAAAGTTGGTGTAGTTGGTGTAAAGTTTGTAAATGTTGAAGCATCAACAGAATTTGTAAAAAAAATATCATCTATTTGAGTATTATAATTAGATGTAGCTGTATTATTTTCGGGAAATAAACTAAGTTTTGTATAACTGTTGTTAGCCCTGCTAAGATCAAACACATATGTTACCCAACTACCTGCAACATAAGCATTAGAAGGCTCTATATTTAATGGAAGTGTAACTGGGCTTGTTACGGTTACAGGATTTTCAAACTTAGCATTAAAAGTGTAAGCAGCGTTTCCTTTCTTAGCACGAATCACTAGATAACGATATTGTGTAGAAGCACTTGCACCAATACTAACGCCGGCACCACTAAATATTCCAGTACCACTTCCATTAAAAACCAATGGATTTGCACCAGATACTGTTTTAGCTACATTTAAACATATTCCTGTTGAAATTGAACTATTCGTTCCAGTAGCTGCGATGTAAGTATAAGTGAATCCAGCAAATGCATCAGGAACAGTATTCACTCCGTCAAAATTTGAAAGTACCAAGGGATCAGTCAAAGTTGCTTTCACCGAAACCACGCTCAAAGCTATACCCAGCGCCAAAAGAGTAAAAAATTTTGTTTTCATTGTATTAAATCTATAAGGGTTACATTTTTATTGTATTTTCAATGATGCAAAAATAGTGTGAGAAATCAGGCAAGGTATATAGGATTTTGCTCACTTATTATACTATTGTATGCTAAAATAGTATACGATAGGTGGTTGAGCAGACCAATTAAAAATGAAAACATGGGGAGTAGTTAGCGCATACGGGTAAGCAAATCATTAAATTCAGCAATAATGCATGTTTTACAATGGCTATTCAACCGATTTATTTTAAGGGTTGAATCAATTTTAAGAATGAGTAAAACGTAATGTAGCCAAGTTATTTCTGAATCATATCGGTTTATACAACAGCATCCTTGTTCTATGCTCTAAGGGAGCATCACCGTAGCTCGTCCGCAGTTGGTCTATGGTTGGTCTATGGTTCGTGTACATTTCCTCTAAGTATAATACTTAGATAATACTTATTTAAAACATAAGAGCTACTTAATAAATACTTATTTAAATAGATATGTAATATCTAAGTATTTTGAAAGTAGATTCTAAATTTTCTTTTACTTTTTAGTTTAGAGCAAATATAGAGGAAGTATGGAGGAACCCTAGAGGAACCCCAGTGGAGGTGCATTGATGCTCCCTTAGAGCATAGGAGATGGTGGCAACTTAAAACTCGGAAAAGCAAAATTCAGCTGGTGATAGGATAGGATAAAAATACAGGAGGAAGCATCTAAGAAACCGCTTGTAGGGGCTGAACGGCATTGGGAAGCTATATTCTAACTCAAAAAATAATTCCAGTTTAAGAGCTTGTTTTATTTATACAAAATGAAAAAAGGGCAGCGTAAATTACGCTACCCTTATCAAAACAATCAACCTTTTAAAAAAATATTATTCTATTGAACGAAAATCTTTTGAACTTTCACTCCATTTTCTGATCTTACTTTTACAACGTATACGCCACCATGTGCCAAATAAATAGAAGCACTTGTAGCCACATTATTTTGGTTATAAACAGTAGCGCCTATTGCATTGAAGACTTCCACCGAAGTGGCAGCATTTTGCAATTGAATGGTACGGCCTCTAACGATTAGCAAGCCATTGTCAACCAATTGATTGATTCCGGTAATTTTACTAATATCAGCAACCAATCCAGTTGGCTGAGTAAGACTGTAGTTTCCAGCTTTTGCACCCGCCAATGTGGAGGTGGAAGTTACTGCAATGCCCGTACCTATATTTACATCTGCAAAAGTACCAGTACCAACCAAGGTTACGTCATCTGCACCAACTACACCTGTAAGTGTACCAGTAATAGTTGCAGTATTGTTGCCATCATATACTTTGGTCAATGCAGCAGGTGTAGCAATTGTAAGTGGTTTGGTGGTAATATCAGCTGTTAAGCCGGTTGGTTGAGTAAGGGTGTAGTTAGTTGTACCAATGTTTACTATTGTGCTTGACAAAGAAAATGGAGTTGCAATTGAGACCGCTTTTGCAATTCCTACATTAGCTTCAGAAAATGCTAACGTACCATTTAAGCTTATAGTGGATGCATCAACTGAAGGTCTACCGTTAAGAGTAGTTGTTGCAATGGTTGTTCCATCGTAAACTTTACTTGCAGATGTAACAGTGACTGCTTTTGGTGTAATAGTAGAAGGATAAGCAAATGTATAGTTTGCAGACTGAGCACCACCAATTGTCAAACCTGTGTATACTATTTGATAAGCGTTTGCCAAATTTGCATTATTGTAAGCAGCCAAGGTTACAGAAGTTCCTGATATAGTAACGGCTTCACCGGTATAGGGTTTGCCGTCGTTTTCAGTTCCAGCTGCAGACGTTTCAGCAGTGCCTATTGCAGTAAGTGTTCCAGTAGGAAGTGTTGAAGTTGTTGCACCATCATATACCTTGCTTGATGGTGATACTAGTCCAACATTCAACCATTTAGAATAAATATGACCAATTATAGGCGAACATGTATAATTGCCTGCAGCTGTTCCGATTAAGTTTACAGTTACAGTTTTAAATGTTCCCACTGATGAAGCACTAAAAACTCCTGTACCATTTATTGTAACATCATCCGAACCTACAACTCCTACAAGTGTGCCACTTATACCACTTGCTGTAGTGGTACCATTGTAACGTCTCACATTCGTTGTATTAAGAAAAATAGCTTTCTTTGATACAGAACCAGTTAAAGAGATAGTAGCTGCCGTTCCAATTGTTGGCGTAATTGTTACTGTATTTGCATAAGTTGCCGCATACGCTAAACCATCTTTCAAACGTACATAAATCGTGGTAAAAGGCACATTGCCGCTTGCATTTGCTGTCAGAGTGATAGGCCCATCTTTATAACCGCTACCATCAGTTATTGAAATTTCGTAAGCAGGTGTAGATGGTAAAGTAACTACGACATCGCCAGAACCTAAATAATCAATTGCAAATGAGCCTTTAGCACCTTTGTCACCTGTAGTTCCATAAATATAAGTCAGGGCAGTTGGGGCAGCAGATATATAATTGGTTGCATCAACACCAAAATAAGCAATCAAAATTCTGTTAGCATTTGGAGTAAAGGTGTAAACCAAACTCGTTGAAACCAAAGTACCGTTTTCAACCCATCCGATAAATCGATTGCCTGTAATAACAGTGGCAGTTAATGAAATATCAGTACTCCCATCAAATCCACCAGCTCCAGCAACCGTTCCTTTTGATACATCATTTGAAGTTGCAGCAATTGTGTACCCTGCTACAAAATTTGCTTGAAGTGCAATGGCTCCACCAGTTAAAGTATAAGAATAAGTTGCTGCCGTAGAAACTGATAAAGAAGTGGCTACATTTGTCCAGTTTACAAAACGATAACCCGCTTTTGGAGTAGCGGTTAGTATCGCAGAGTTGGCAGTTGGATAAGATCCTCCACCAGAAACACTTCCCATTGCTACATCATTTACAGTGGTGGTAACTGTAAGCGGTGCATTTGTTGCGTAAACATCATCGATGTCAGCAGTACAAGCTGCATTGTCTTTATCAGGAATAACAGTCAATCTCTTATATGCGGTACCTGATGTTGCAGTTACATCAAATAGGTAAGAAACCCATTCTCCGACAACAACAGATGTAGCAGAAGTAATAGTAGCACTTTGGGTTTGTGAAAGTAAGTTTATTTGAGGAGCGCCAGTTGTATTTTTGCGCATTCTAACGGTTATATATTCCCAGTACGATGCTTGATTTGTTCCAAAAGTCAAATTTCCACCTGCGATAGAATAAGGGTAAGTTTGTTGAGATGGTATAGAAATAAAGTCAACATATCCCCATTGAGGTCCATAAGTGAGTGCTGCATTTGCAGGGCGTGTAAAACGACCAAAAGTATTACCATTTTCAGTAACCGTAGTCCAAGTGCAAAGATATCCACCAAAATAATTATTTACGGCATTACTTACGCCCGTAAAAAATAATTGAGGTTCAGCAGGTGCCGCTTTCGCCGTAAATACGCTAAAAGTCAGGCTAATAGCCAACAGTAAAAGTAATTTGTTTTTCATTTCATTAAAAAATTAAAGGGTTATAATATGATTAAATTCAACGGTACAAAAATAGGGTGAGAAAAGAGGCATAGTTCATACTATTTTGCTCACTTATTATACTATTTGCTTGTAGAGTAAAAAAACGACCCATCCGTTTGGTACGAATGGGTCGCTTAGCAGTATTATTTTTTGCTATTTCCGAGGTTTTCTAAGATTTTGCTCCTTTAAAAACTTGAAAAAGAAATCTTATCTCAATTTGCCTATTGGGTCTAATATCATTGTTTTTTTAGCAATAAACACCTTCACTTTAGGGTTGGATGTTGTGTCTTGCAGTTCGAAATTCAGCTTTTCTACCCTACCATCCAGACTAATAGCCCGCAACACAAAAAGCTTCCTTCCACTGTAGCGCACTATGGAGCAAGGAGTGGGTTCAAAGTCTTGTCCATTGCCCATGGCTGTAATCATGGCTGCCGGTTGCGATGTAAGGGTTTGTACTGCTATTTCTTTTCCATTAATAAGGGTGGAAAATATTTGCTTTTTGCTAGGTGATACTATTTCAGCTGATTTCAGGTATTTGTAGCCGATACTGTCAGGGATTTGCCAATCTGTGCCTTGCTCTCTTTGTTTCCATACGCCCCGTTGGTGATATGCTATGTCCATCAATACTGTGGTGTCGGCAGTAATCCAATCGGCAATCAAAACCGTGTTTTTATCAGCCAAAATAAAAGCTCGGGTTTGCGAAACTCCCTTGTAAATACTATCGGTTTTGGCAAATGAATATTGAATTCCGTTGGTTTCTCCATAAGCCAAGCTTTGTACTTTTCGGAAATCCTGACTTTTCTGATTCACCACCAATACATTGTGCGCTATGCTGGTTTTATACCAACCTTGATGAACTGGCGCGCCGTATTCCGCATGTCCGGGATCCATAGAAATTTGTTCCCCCTTGCCATATAATACAAAATCGAGCGCATTGGGGTGCATGTGCCAACCGGGCTTGTTATTTTGGTCGTAAATACTTGCCAACCAAACAGTTTCTTTCCCTTTTCCGGCAGTAAGAATATCAAAACCTGAACCGGGCAAATGAAGACTTTTGGGTATGATTGGTTTTACTTCTTCGGTAATTGGGACGCTATACAACAACGAAAAATCGAACACATCCACATTACTCAACAGTTTGTTTGTCTTTTCTTTATTTCCAGAATAGCTGCGTCCTTTTTCAATGATGGGCAAATAATCCTTGCTCTTGTAGCGGGCAAAACCATATTCGTAATAGCCACTATAGGCGGGCAAATATACTTCACGACAATCATTGAACCTTGGGGTGTACATATCGGGCATCATCAACTGGACAGGCCCATCCAACACTTTTTTTATTCCTCCCAAAAATGCAGAATTGCCATTGTTTTTGGCTGTTTCGGCTAAATAAATAATGGGTTGAATGGCATAAAAATGATAGGAAGGTGAATTTTCGTACCAATCGCCATCGGGTGTAAATCCCTTGTCCAATTGGGATTCCAGACCACGGTTTTTTTCATGCAAAGCCCAATTAATATAGGATTGGTTTCCAGTTAAATATCCCGTCATGCCCACAGCGGCTTTGTACCAACAAGAGATATTGTGAATGCCCAGATTATGACAACTTTTTATCATATCCACTGCCGGAAAAAGGAAATTATCTTTCAAATCAGTTTTCTGAGCCACCGTCATATCGTCCCAAATCAAAGAAATGCCTTGCAACATCTTTATCAACCAAACCGACTCATCCAGCGCTTGTGCCGAAATACGACCAACACCGATTTCATCATTCGGGTCACTGTTTCCATCTTTGTTGTGTAACGGAAGTTTGGTATAAATATGATTATATGCTTGAAGTATTTCATTGGAACGAGTCAAGTATTTCTTGTCGCCTATAACACGATAAGCCAAGGCCATAGAAAACAATTTGTTAGCCCAGCCATTGTGTACTTTGGTCATAATGAGCACGCCATCGTAGTTTTTCTCCTTCACGCTGTCCACGCTCAGGTAGGTTTTTGTTCCAGCTTGGTTGTGATGTTCCCAATGCCAATTGCCCAAATACTTGCCCGGAACAAGCGGTTTTCCTTCTTCGGGATCAACATAGAAATGACCCCAGTTGCCGCCTTTTAGAGGCAATTCGATTACCGATTGATCCGTCACGGCTTGGTCGGCTATGGCTTTTATTTGCTCCCAACGCCCTTTTGCCCAATCGTATTGAGTGATCTTTGCCTTGATATTTTCAATGTCCTGCGGGGTGATATTCAGAGACGTTTTTTGAGTAGTTTGAGCAGATAAATTGATTGCTGTTATTGCAAAAACGACACATAGATATGATTTGATTTTCATTTGAATAAATTTAAAACGAAAGTGAAATAGTAGCTTTCAAATGCCAAATATGGAAAGAAAACTTAAAGAAAAAAAAGAATAAGAATAGAACGCGGATTTCGCTGATTAAGCGGATAATAAAGACGGATTTAAAATTTACTTCGTAAATTGATTTTATG
>JBAXAD010000101.1:0-12647 GCA_037142715.1 Paludibacter sp.
ACACTATAGAGATTAAAGCACCAATTCCGTACAAATACCATGGTGCGCCTACGCCTGACATTAAGGGTTCAATTACCGCTGCCATGGCGTTTGCTTGTGGTGCCACCAATGCGCCATCGCCGGTGAATCCGTAGGTTTTGTTCAATATCATAATCACGCCTCCCACTGTAGCGGCCGAAACGAGCGTTCCGAGAAACTTCCATGTTTCTTGCTTGGCAGGAGTTGTGCCTATCCAATAACCAATTTTGAGGTCGGTAATAAAACCACCAGCCATCGACAATGCTGTGCAAACTACGCCACCAATTACCAATGCAGCCACCATGCCTTCGGTGCCTTTTAGACCCACAGCCACCATTACCACCGAAGCTAAAATGAGTGTCATTAAGGTCATTCCCGAAACTGGATTTGTGCCCACAATGGCAATGGCATTGGCAGCAACTGTTGTAAATAGGAAAGCAATAACTGCCACCACGATAATACCAACAACAGCGTGAAGCAAATTGGGAACTACGCCAAAATAGAAGAAAATAAAGGTGGCTATTAAAGCCAGTACAACGCCAATAACGATAATCTTCATCGAAATGTCGCGTTGGGTGCGTTTTACTTCGGCACTTATTGAATGACCTTTGCCTTTAAATTCTTTGGAAGCCAAACCCATAGCACTTTTGATTATGCTGCGGGATTTGATAATACCAATGATTCCTGCCATGGCAATACCACCAATTCCGATATGGCGTGCAAAAGTTTTGAAGATAACTTCGGGTGGTAAATTAGAAAGAATACCTGTAAAAGATGGATTGAAAGTGTGCAATAAATTGTCACTGAGTAATGGCAAAACAGGTACAATACCGAACCAGACAAGCGCAGAGCCGGCACAGATGATGGCTGCATATTTCAGTCCCACGATATAGCCCAAACCCAATACGGCTGCGCCCACATTTATCTTGAAAACCACTTTGGCTTTTTCGGCCATCGCTTCGCCAAAAGGCAAAACGCGCGAAGTGAATGTTTCGGCCCATGAACCAAAAGTAGCGATCACAAAGTCATACAATCCACCAATAATCCCTGCTAGTATAAGAGGTTTGGCTTGGTCGCCCCCTTTTTCGCCAGACACCAACACCTGCGTGGTGGCAGTTGCTTCGGGAAAAGGATATTTGCCATGCATATCGGACACAAAGTACTTGCGGAAAGGAATCAAGAACAATATACCCAAAATACCTCCGAGCAACGAGCTAAGGAAAACCTGCAAGAAACTAACAGTAATCTCAGGATATTTGGCTTGCAGAATATACAATGCTGGCAAAGTAAAAATGGCACCTGCCACTACCACGCCCGAACTGGCACCAATAGATTGAATAATTACGTTCTCGCCCAAGGCATTTTTGCGCTTGCTAGCGCTGGAAAGTCCGACGGCAATAATGGCGATAGGAATGGCGGCTTCAAACACCTGCCCCACCTTCAAACCCAGATAAGCAGCCGCCGCTGAAAACAGCACAGCCATTAGCAACCCCAATACTACTGAGCGAAAATTGACTTCGGGATAATTTTTATCGGCCGAAAGCAATGGTTTGTAAACTTCACCATCGCGCAATGGACGGGAGGCATTTTCGGGAAGACCCGTGATTTTTTCTTCTGACATAATATTAAATTATAATTCATAGAAAGGGCAGCCACAAAGGGCTGCCCCTACAATAAAATATCTATTGTTATTTCTGATACAAAATACTTGCCGATGAAGGTGCAATGGTAAACACACTATCCGACATTTGCACAAAACCGCTCAAATTAATTTGTCCGTCATGGCACACCACGTTCCATTCACCAGCAGGGATATTTACTTTCACCGCTTTTCTATTTCCATTATAAAGTACTACAATATCTTTCCAAACTTCGCCGTTTACATGGTCGGTAAGTGTATAGCCCACCACGTTTGGAACAAGTAAAGTGAGGAATTTCAGGTGTTGTTGCAGCATTTCCTGAGTAGGGATACGGAAAGCAGGATGTGCTTTACGCAAGGCAATCAAGCCTTTGTAATAATCGAAAATATCCTTATGAGCGGTTTTAAAGTTCCAATCGATTCTATTGATTGAATCAGGCGATTGATAGGTATTATGTATGCCTCTTTTGTTGCGATAAAGTTCTTCGCCAGCATAAATAAACGGAACACCTTGAGAAGTAAACACAATGGTTTGCGCCAATTTATTGAATCGAATTAGTTCGTCATCAGTAGCATCCAATGGTTTCGCTTCCTTCAATTTATCCACCAAACACATATCGTCGTGACACGAAACATAATTGATAATTTGCGTTGGATTATTTACGTAAGGTGCTTTAGAATAGATGAGTTTGGTATAATCAACTTGTGGATGTTGTGTTGCGCCCACCACGCCAAATTTCACGCTTTCTTCCAGGCTATCAATGCCCGAAACGAATCCCGGTATCTGTGCTTTCATCCAGCTTCCCCTAATTGCGTCACGAATATCATCACTAAACACTGCAATGTTATCCAGTTGTTTGGCATTCTTTTTCACGGCTCGTTTATCTTCTGCCAATGGCGAACTTGCTGCTGTCCATCCTTCGCCGTACATAAATATGGTTGGGTCAATTTTATCAAGCGCTGCACGAATTGCATTCATGGTTACAATGTCATGTATGCCCATCAAGTCGAAACGGAAGCCATCCACGTGATATTCTGTTGCCCAATAAACAACTGATTCTACCATAAATTTACGCATCATGGCACGTTCAGAGGCAGTTTCATTTCCGCAACCCGATGCATTTGACCAAGTACTATCGGCATTCATGCGGTAAAAATAGTTGGGCACCAGCAAGTTCAAATGTGAGTTTTTTCCTGCCGCAGTATGGTTATACACCACATCCATGATTACCCTTATTTTGGATTGGTGCAATGATTGCACCATTTGTTTGAACTCACGGATTCGTGCTGAAGGATCATTGGGATTAGTTGAATAGCTTCCTTCTGGAACATTATAATTTACAGGGTCATAGCCCCAATTGTACTTATTTTCGTTCAGTCTTGTTTCGTCAACTGAAGCAAAATCGAAACTAGGCATTAAATGTATGTGTGTGATACCTAACTCTTTCAAATGGTCTATACCAGTAGCTTCGCCGGCTGTATTTTTGGTGCCATGCTCGGTAAAAGCCAAGAACTTGCCTTTGTTTTTAATACCCGAATTAGGCGAAACAGAGAAATCGCGCACATGAATTTCATATAATGTAATGTCGGTGAAGTTTTTAAGCGGAGGACGCACATCGTTCTCCCATCCTTCGGGATTCGTTTCCGAGAAATCAATAATGGCAGCGCGTTTACCGTTTACACCAGTAGCTTTCACCCACATACCAGGTGTTTCGTCGAGCCATACACCTTTAATTTTCACCTGAAAAGTGTAAAACTTCCCCTTTAGGTCTTTATCAATCTCAAGCTTCCACGTTCCACTTTCGGAACTTTTCATGTCGATATTTTCATAAGCACCACCCTCATTGCCTTTGTCGTAAAGCAACAATTTGACTTCAGTAGCTGTAGGTGCCCAAACTCTAAATTTGGAGGCTTGGGGCGAATAGGTCAACTCCAAATCTGTACCTTCATACACAGGATAATCGTCGAAGGTTGCATATTTAGCCGTCCCATGGCACGCAGTTAACAAAAGCGAAATGATAGACATAATAAAAATCTTGATTTTCATAAATAGTTTTATTGAATTGTATTTTTCACTGACAATTAAAAGCAACACTCAAACTGGAATATAAATTTAAAACTTACTTAATACCATTGCGAATTAAAAGTGCATCAATAGTCGGTTCTTGTCCTCGGAATTTTTTGTAAAGGGTCCTCGGATGTTCTGTTCCACCTTTCATTAAGATATTCTTACGAAATGAATCAGCAGTTTTTTTGTCGAAGATACCGTTTTTGGCAAATACTGAGAATGCATCAGCATCGAGTACTTCGGCCCATTTATAACTATAGTAACCAGCTGCATAACCTCCCGAGAATATATGACTAAATGTAGGGCTCATGGCAGTATTATTCACTTGAGGAAGGATTTGGGTGGAAGCCATCGCCTCTTTTTCGTAACTTATTGCATCGCCATCAAACGGTTTCTCAATGGTGTGCCAAGCCATATCCAAATAGCAGAAACTCAACTGTCGCAAGCAAAAATAAGCAATATTGAAATTCTCGGATGCTTTGATTTTCTTGATATATTCGGCTGGGATTTTTTCTCCTGTCTGATAATGAACGGCAAATCCATCCAAAAATTCTTTTTCCGAAGCCCAGTTCTCCATCACTTGCGATGGAAGTTCTACGAAATCGCGGTACACGTTGGTTCCCGAAAGTGACTCATAAGTACATTTGGTGAGCATTCCATGCAATGCGTGTCCAAACTCGTGCAAGAAAGTATTCACTTCATCAAAAGTCAACAAGGCAGGTTTGGTTTCTGTAGGGCGAGTGAAATTCATTACTATGGTAATTTGAGGGCGGCTATCAACCTTTCCATCCATCCATTGTGCTTTGAACTCATTCATCCAAGCACCCGACCGCTTTCCATCGCGTGGGTGAAAATCGGTATAAAGCACGGCAATAAATTTCCCGTTTTCGTCCGTCACATCATAAGCGTCTACTTCTGGTTGATAAACAGGGATTTTGGTGTTTTTTACAAACCTAATTCCATAAAGGCGAGTAGCCAATCCAAAAACTCCTTTTTTTACATTTTCAAGTTCAAAATAGGGTTTCAACATTTCGTCGTTCAAAGCGTATTTTTCATCCTTCAGTTTTTCGGAATAATATGACCAATCCCATGGTTGAAGCGTGAAATAGGCACCATTCTTATTAGCATAATCCTGAACGGCAGCATATTCCTTTTGAGCTGCGGGTTTGTAAGCTTCAAGCAATTTGGTAAGCAAATTATACACATTTTCCTTCTTTTCAGCCATACGATGCACCAACACATAATCAGCGTATGATTTATGTCCAAGTAAATTGGCGATTTTAAGTCGTGTATTGGCAATCTTATTCACGATTTCTCGATTGTCAAACTCCCCTCCCACCATACATTTGGTAGTATTTGCCATGTATAATTCTCGACGCAAATCGCGGTTTTCGGCATATTTCATTACTGGAACAATGGTGGTGGTTTTCAAATTGAGCAACCAACCTTCTTTTCCCGCTTTTTTAGCATTGCCTGCCAACATCTCAAGCAGGTCATCTGGTAATCCTTTCAATATCGCTTTATCAGTAATAACTAAGCTAAATTTATTGGTTTCTTTCAATACATTTTGTCCATATTGTAGTGACAAGAGACTTAAATCTTTGGTCAATTCTTTGTAAATAACTTTATCACCGTCCGAAAGATTAGCACCGTTATCTGCAAACCCGTCATAAGTATTTTTCAAAAGCATTTGTTGTTCCACAGAAAGCTTCAAGTTGTCTTTTTGAAGATAAACAGCTTTTACACGGGCAAAAAGCTTGGCATTCAACTGGATGGAATTGGAATGCTCAGACATGATGGGCGATATTGTTTCAGCTATAGTTTGTAACTCGTCACTGGTTTCGGAGCTCAATAGATTAAAGAATGGCGAACTCACTTTGTTTAAAAACAAACCAGACCGCTCCAATGCAACAATGGTATTTTCAAAAGTTGGTGCTTCGGTATTATTTACTATTTCATCTATCTCCTTGGTTTGCTGAGCCATCGCTTTTTCAAAAGTAGGCAAATAATACTCAGTTTTTATTTCATCAAATGGAATGGTTTGATGAGGCGTAGTATATGGTTTAAGAAACGGATTTTCCGCTTTAGTTGCTGCAGCAACAGTTAATGCAGTCATAAGGACAATTATTTTTATTTTTCTCATATTTACACATGTATTTCTAATGTATTTCTACACATATCAAAAATCCATTTTTTTTAAACAGATAATGCAAGTTGAAATGAAATGAAATTTGAATTACTCTTTCATCAATTTCTGAGTCAATTGAGCTTGAGAAGTAATTACGTGAAGAATATAAATCCCTTTGGGCAAATCAGTTATATCAATAACACCCGAGTTTGAAATTTGTGAATGATTTTTAATCAACTGACCTTTCAAATCAGTTACAGACCATGATTTCATGTCATTATCTTTTGTATTAAGATAAAAGACACCCTCAGAAGGATTGGGAAATACGGGAATTAAAGAGAGTGATTTCTGATTAAAAAATGTTGGAGTTGAAGTATCAACAACAGGTAAATAACTTATTTCAATTCGTTTTGCTTTTTGAATTACAACTTCATTATTGAACAAATAAGGTATGTATGAAGTGGTTAGCTCTCCAGTAACACCGCCCCAAAAATTATAGGTAGACTCCATTAAGTTGGCGTTGTCTGTAGTAAAATTTGAATAATTTATGGCTATCGTACTTCTCCACTCATGATAAATAGGCAATGATAATATTTTATTAATTTGCCTACCGCTGGTATCATAATTGTAATCGTATCGTGAATCATTGGCCCAAAACATCAATTTCCACCGTTGATTAGTTTCAGAAATAAGTTGATTACTTTCGTTGTAAAGGTATTCCACTTTTTGTGAATTATCCCAATTCAAAGTTTCAGCATTCCATATCTTATTCCGTTGAGAAAGAATGAATTCTGAGCCAGATTTATAAAACCAATTGATTAATTCTGTATTCACCCAGTCAGCTGTACCTTCTTTTTGCATTACTAACTGAGAAGTAATTAAACCATCCAAATTGTAAGTAAAAGTGGAGAGTAATTGTTTAGAGATACTGCCTTGTTGGAAAACAGATGTTGTTATTGTATTGGCTTTTCCGCTAGGCAAGTAGGTAAAATCATCCACTTCAGAAAGACTCCAATCAGCATTTTGCCAATACGATTCTGACTTAGTGCTCAATAAATTTTGGGCATACACATAATTTAGTTTACGATGTGGAGTAATGACACCGTCGGCCACAATATTATGAACTTCAGTCACTACTACTCCATTCAAAAATTCATAATCAATACTGTAAACTAACGACCATTCGTTATTTTTCCAAACACGTTCAAGTTGTGTTCTACAATTATTGCCATCATACAACCATTCAGTTTGTGATTTTCGAACCCAAATATTGGCCTGTTTAAAGTATTTTGATTCTAAAACCTTATTCCCTTGATTATTATAAAGGTATAAATATCTGTAAGTTGTATCATTATCCAACACAGACAATTCAGTAACAAGTTGAACATCAGCTGCAAATAAAATGCCGCTGGGTACACTTGCCATAAATAATATTGCAATAAATAATGTTTGAAATATATTTTTCATGTGGTTGAAATCTTGCTATAAAAATTTGCCAAAAATACAAATAATTATTTGATACTCATATAGAATTATAATTAAAAATTGACAACGAGCAGTACGTTAGCTTCCTGGATATAAAAAGCAATTTATTGATATACACTTAACAAATATAAGAAATTTGCTGAGCTAATGTTTTTGAACAAATATTTAAATTTAGCTCAACGATTAAAATTTATATATCGAGGTTCCCTTGGAATATAATCATCATTATCCCATAAAGTGCTGGTGATCATCAAATCGGCACTATATCTATTGCAAGCAATGGGCACATTGTGCACACGACATTGACGCAGAAGCATCTGAATATCAGCCTCGTGTGGTTGTGAATTAAGGTCATCAATCAAGAATACGGCTAAATTAATTTGCTTGCGAACCACCAATGCGGCAATCTCGGCATCACCTCCTAGCGGTCCAGAATTCATACATTGTATATCTACATGAACACCTTTGTCCTTCAAAGCCTGTTGAATTAAACCACCTGTAGTGCCAGTACAAATCAATTTGTGTTTTGCCAACATATCAGCGTTAAAAACAGCCCATTCTACCATATCTGCTTTGCGTCTATCGTGAGCAACCAAAGCAATCGTCAATTGTTTTTTCATAACTTCTTCTTTTTCTAAATTCATTTCACAAAGTTAGGAATTATTATCTTTACACAAAGTAAAGCCGTAAAAATTCTTGAAATTATAACAGAACATTAGTTTGAAGTTCAAATAATAGCTATTTTTGTGTTCTGAAAAAAGGATGGCAGTTATTTTCACAAAAGCGTTCAATAAGATTATCTTCAAACAAATGTACATTGCTATCAACTGACAATCTCAGTTATGAATAATTTACAACACATATCATACAAATAAAACATGAGAAAAATTCTTGCAATCATCGTTTCAATCTTGATTCTAACAAACATTTCTGCGCAACAACAAAAACGAGAAATGCGGGCTGTTTGGGTGGCTACGGTGGCCAATATTGACTGGCCAAGCCAACGGAACTTAACATCGAAAGCGCAGCGTGATGAAATGAGACAGATGTTGGATGGATTGGTAAAAAACAATATCAATGCCATTGTATTGCAAATTCGCCCCACTGCCGACACTTTTTATCCATCGCAGCTGGAACCATGGTCCAATTGGCTCACAGGGAGGCAAGGAACAAAGCCAAATCCCTATTACGACCCACTGCAATTCATTATAGAAGAGGCACATAAACGCTGCATCGAAGTTCATGCGTGGCTCAACCCTTACCGTGTTACAAATTCAGATAACATTGATATGTTGAGCAAAAACCATTTGTATTACAAGAACAAAGATTTGTTTGTGAAATACGGTGGCAAGTATTATTTTGAACCAGGTCTGGACGAAACACGCGAGTTTCTGAACCGTGTGGTAGAGGATGTGGTGGAAAGATATGACGTTGATGCGATTCATTTTGATGATTATTTCTATCCATATCGGGTTGCAAATGAAGAGTTTCCAGACGAAGCAACTTTCAGAAAACATCCGCGAGGATTTGCGCCCAACCAAAAAGACGATTGGCGACGTAACAATGTAAACATGGTGATTGCCGAGCTGCAACAAACCATCAAAAGCACCAAACCATGGGTGGAATTTGGCGTTTCGCCCTTTGGCGTGTGGCGCAATGAAAATGTTGACCCACGTGGATCGGCTACCCGTGCGGGCGTGCAAAACTACGACGACCTTTATGCCGACATTCTGAAATGGCTCAAGGAAGGTTCTATCGACTATGTGGCACCGCAACTTTACTGGGAAATTGGCAAAAAAGTAGCCGACTATGAAGTGTTGGCAAAATGGTGGAGTGACAATTCTTATGGTAAAAATCTTTATGTTGGGTTGTACAATTCTCAGTTAGGATCGGCTGAAGCTAACGTGGCTTGGCGCAAAGGGAATGAAGTGATTCGCCAACTGAACATGAGTAGAAATTTCCCTCAAATAGACGGTGCTGTATTTTTTAGTGCAAAACCATTCTTAAAAAACAAACAAGGACTCAACGACAGTCTGCAAAACAACCTCTATAAATACCCGGCCATCTGCCCTATCAACCGCAACATTGTAGGTGAAGCTTCTGCTCAACCAGAAAACATACGCATTGTAAAAGATGGTTCGGATGCTTATTTGCTTTGGAACGAAGTGGAGGAAGAAGGTGGCTGTCAGATAGCATATTACATCGTTTATGCATTCAAGGGCAAAAAGGTGGGCGACATGAATGACCCAGCAAATATAGTATTGCGAACTACCGAAAACTGTGTTGACCTGCGTGAAATAAACCACAAATTCAGAGGTAATTTCACCTTTGTGGTGACGGCCATTAATCGTTACAAACACGAAAGCGTACCCACCGAAGGGGCTACTAGAAGACTCTAAATTTAGGTTGTTATTTCTGGTGCTTTCATCAGAAACAAAAACGGCTGAACTTCATGTCTGAAGTTCAGCCGTTTTTGGTAGTTTAAAGACTGTTACATTAATTCAATCCCAAAAATAACTTTGTATTAATCTCAACGAATGTACTGATCATTTAATCCTTTTCCATTGAGAATTTGTGGCACACATTTTTCAATCCTTGCCTCACGAGTTTTGGATTGTTTGGGTTCTGAAAAATAATAATTATATGCTTTTTGCCGTCCGGGTGTCAATGCTTCAAAAGCAACTTTCAGAGCAGGCATTTCATTTAGTTTGTTTTGAAACTCTTCAGGAATTGTCTGTTCAGGACTCTTTATAAAATCCACTTTCAAACCCGCTTTCTCCACTTCAATGGCTTCATAAATGTAGGCCTTCAAGATAGGTTCCAACGCAACGATTTCACTAAGATTGGTAAAACGAATCTGCCGCCCTGCCTGTACATTCTCTGTTTGTTGGATAAGAATGCCATTGCTATCTTGCAGCAAAGCACCCTTTATAAACAAAAGCGCACAGTATTCTTTAAATCCGTGAATTAGAACTACGTTGCTATTCTGAAAAGTATAACAGGGACAGCCCCATTTTAATTCTTCAGTTAGCTGACAGTCAAGCACAATCATTCTCAACTTCTCAAATTCCTCCTGCCACTTTTCGGCTTTATTAAAATAAAAATCTACCTTCGGATTCATTCTGTTCATATATTTTTTATTGATACCCTATAGCGAGCAATATCGGGTTCGTGGTACTATCGGGAGTTTATTGTGCAAACTCTATGCAAATCTACACACTTATTTTAAAACACATAACAAGAATCTTAATCATTTTGTTTGAAATTGAAACTGACTACACTTCATTTCAGCAAATTTTCAGTCGATTATAGTTTAATCTGCTTTTTTAGAACCAGCTGTGCATCACATTCAACAGGCACATTCTATCTTCTGCCCTTCTTGATTTCCATTTATGCCATCAGTTTGATATCCTTCTAATTTCCACCATTCTAATCCGCCAATTAACTCTTTTACAGTAAAACCTAATTTAGTCATATTCAATGCTCCTTTTGTAGAAGCATTACATCCAATTCCGTCGCAGTATACGGCATACAAAAAGGACTTGTCCAAATGTTTTGTACTTTGCTCCGTCATCTCTCTGTGAGGAATATTTACAGCCCCTGGAATATGTTCCGCCTCGTAACCAAATTCTTTTCGTGCATCTAGTGGAATGATTTTTTCTCCATTGCGCAGGGCTTCAAACAAATCGGACGAATCCATTTCATACGCCAATTTGTTTTCATAATGCTTGATTTGTTTTTCCATTTCCATATTCATTTGATATTATAATTTTGTGTTCCAGCCTTGTATTGTAAATGTTTATATTTTATGAAATGGTTTTCCGCTCAATGCCTGAATCAATGTGTACAAGGCCAATAAGCCATATAAAGTACTGACCAAAACAATTCCAGTTGTGTTTTTCAGCAAATAATAGGCTAGTAACGGAAGAACTTGCAAAGCATGCATTCCAATGAAGTGCGCTATCCTTAAATCACCTATTTTTTGGCTCCAATTCAAAACAGGAATGCCCATGCTACCATCTTCTCCTCCAACACTGTGAGACATTCTACCACCCATTAAAGCTCCTTCAAACGAAAAGATGACAAAGATGATAATCCCAAAACGAATTGCCCAAAGATAAGCCATCGGGAGGTTCTGGAAGTCATTTATCAAAAACAGAACACCTACATAAGCCGTGTAAAGCGTTACTATTACAGCTGACAACCCCATAAGTAGATATAAAAACGCATAAAGTGGCGTACTTAAATTGTAATGAGATTTTTGCCCCCGTACAGCTTGTAAGGCAATGTATATGATTTCAAAGCCGAATAAAATGATGACTGTCCAATTGAAAAGGGCAGTATTGAACAACGGTAGATAATAGCAATACCATGACATGGAAATGGAATAAACACCTATTGATAAAGCAAATTTGAAAGGCTTGTTCCAAATACTTACGCCCAAAAGTTGAACCTTAGATATTTTTGTCAACAGCAAGAAAATAAGGGCCAACACAAAGCAAACCAGACTGTAATAGAACAAGGTCTCATTTCTAAACTTTAATGCTTCAATAAAATAATTCATATCGTTCGTATCTCATACACTTAAATGACTGTGTCAAAATACAAACAGTGCTAATGAAAATAAGTTTAACCGAGCAAGAAATTTATAGTAAGATTTTAATTACAAGTAGTCGTCGTGTCATGCAACAGTGATATTATAAAAAAAAGAACCTCAATCCTAATTTGGACTGAGGTTTCTTGTTTTCTCTACTTTGAATTAAGAATTGTATCTTATTTCCTACCTTTTGGTTTGAAAGTATTAGGTCTGTGTGACTTAGCACTGTCATTTGGAAGTGGATCAAATACTGGTTTTGGAGGTTTCACAAAAGTTGAATCACGATGTGGCTTTGGAGGTTTCACAAACGTTGAATCACGATGAGGTTTTGGTGGTTTCACAAATGTTGAATCAAAAGCTGGTTTTGGATGTTTAACAAATGTAGAATCACAATGTGGTTTCTTTCCGTGATGATGTAGAGAATCAGCAACCAACGAGTCTTTTAACAGCAATGAATCACTTGTCAAAACAGAAGCACCCTTAATTTTCGTAAGAGTGGAAGCAGCATCAGGTGCTGACAAATCACTTGAACATGAAGAGAAATAAAAAGCAGAGAATAAAACCATGGCAACTACTGCCAATGCATAATTTTTTGTTTTCATACTGAAATACTTTTTTAATTGTTAGTAAATCCTTTTAATTTTCAATCGAAAAAAATTAGTGATTGTCTGTGTGCAAAATTGCAACTTTTCTTGAATATACTAAACATTTT